>NZ_KV821032.1:0-1492 GCF_001815555.1 Corynebacterium sp. HMSC073D01
GCCGAAAAGACACACGTTTTGGCGCTTAACCCGACCCCCCAGACACACGAAACTTCCCTTAACAACGACACGTCGTAACGACGCACGTTTTTCCCTTAACCCCTTAAGCTCCACATTCGCTAGCAATCGAGAAAACAAAAGAGGTTCCCGCAGGAGCGCAGGAACCTCTGGTTGGAGGTGGAAACGGGAATCGAACCCGTGTGCACGGTTTTGCAGACCGTTGCCTCACCACTCGGCCATTCCACCAAGTCATATCCCATTGTAAATGATGAGCCCCAACTCTTACGAGATGGGGCCTGGAGAGCGGATGACGAGATTCGAACTCGCGACCCTCACCTTGGCAAGGTGATGCGCTACCAACTGCGCTACATCCGCAAAGAGCATTGAACTCTCAGTGCACGATACTGGGATTGAACCAGTGACCTCTTCCGTGTCAGGGAAGCGCTCTCCCGCTGAGCTAATCGCGCTAAAAGTGAAAACTAGTTTCACCGAGCGGATGACGAGATTCGAACTCGCGACCCTCACCTTGGCAAGGTGATGCGCTACCAACTGCGCTACATCCGCGTAGCAACCAACTGCGCTTTGTGCTGTGCGTTGCTTGCTCCCAAAACAATAGCGTTAACTCAAAGATGTTACAAATCCCCTGGTAACAAGCTGTTTTGAAAAACGCTTTTGAATCACACGATTGGCATTAGGAGGCCTTGAGGCTGACCGATTGGAACCGTCGCGAATTCCCTGATCCGCCACATGGGCTCTCCTCCTTGTTTTTCCAGATGCTCTTTCCCCTTGGCCTCTCCCCGTTCCCCTAAAGAAGTGAGGCAACGATAATAGGACCAGCACCACCACTGCGCGCGCGCCCGCCTTCCCCTCGACTCTCTTCTTTCCTCACATTTCTTCTCTTTCCTCCCCTTTTCTTCTCTTCTCTCCCACTACTTCCAAGCCTCCTCTTCCCCACCCCTGCCCTCTCATCACACGTCCAGAGTTGTCCCATCATCCGCAAAATCGTGGATACACAGCCCCAGGTGGCTGCAGAGCGTGATTTGAATCCGATGAGCACCCCGCCATACGGCTACTCCCGCACACTTCGATACGGATTGCCATCGCGTTGGGAACGTCACCGCAACCACAATCATCGCGGCCTCCGGAGATCTAGGTTGGGCACCGATCGTCGAGGCGAATCACACAGCCCACGACCATAAAGAGAGCGCACTAGACGCACAGTACCGACACCATTTCCCCGACCCCTAAGTACCGATTGAATCCACACAAATGAGCGCGTTTAGAGCCCTAGAACGTGCACGTCAAGCTACGACACAAGCCCCAAACGTAAATGCACCTACTGTTGCCCTCTTTGCCCGACTCTTACGCTTTGATCCACTGATCCCAGAGGAGGCGATATCGCTCCCTGCCCCCGACAATGAAAAAGCCCGCACTAGGCGGGCTGTCAGTGGTCCCAGCTGTGTCCTGCGTCAGTACTTAGTTGACACCTTGG
>NZ_KV821033.1:0-209 GCF_001815555.1 Corynebacterium sp. HMSC073D01
TAAAAAATAAAAACACAAACACAATGCCACAATCAAAAAACTAAAACATGAACAAAAAAGAAATCACACGCGTCCACTATACAATTCACACACACCACACCACCACAACCAAAAAACAAGAAAACAAAAACCCTGTCTTTCAACCATGGTGACCAAAAGGAACAACACATATTGCCCCAGACACCCAACAGCATGCCAATGCACCACCA
>NZ_KV821034.1:0-734 GCF_001815555.1 Corynebacterium sp. HMSC073D01
GGTAACACCAACCCGTTGAATAAGGACACCGATCATGATGGTATTCATGATGGTGACGAGGTCAATCCGAATATTGGGTCTGACAAGATCACGGATCCGAATAATCCGGATACGGATGGGGACCGTCTGGAAGACGGTGACGAGGTCAATAATCATAAGACCGATCCGAAGGATCCTGACACCGATAACGGTGGTGTCGATGATGGGGATGAGGTGAAGCGGGGTACTGATCCGCTTGATCCCGCCGATGATAAGACTGCTCCGTCTGATAATGGGAAGGCTGATCCTGATGAGGATGGGTTGACCAATGATGAGGAGAAGGAGCACGGTACTGATCCGTATGATCCTGATTCTGATAATGATGGCATCACTGATGGTGATGAGGTTAACGGTTCGAAGAACCCGTTCAAGGACAACAAGCACGATCCTTCGGGTAAGCCGGGTAACACCAACCCGATGGATGATGACACCGATGATGACGGGATCGATGATGGTGACGAGGTAGACCCTGCTATTGGGTCTGATAAGGTCACGGATCCGAATAATCCGGATACTGATGGGGACCGTCTGGAAGACGGTGACGAGGTCAATAATCATAAGACCGATCCGACCAAGCCTGACACCGATAACGGTGGTGTCGAGGATGGGGATGAGGTTGATAAGAAGACCGATCCGAGGGATCCGAAGGATGATAAGCCTGGCGATACCGATACTCCGTCTGATAATGGGAAGGC
>NZ_KV821034.1:834-1316 GCF_001815555.1 Corynebacterium sp. HMSC073D01
GAGGTCAATAATCATAAGACCGATCCGACCAAACCTGACACCGATAACGGTAGTGTCAATGATGGTGATGAGGTTGATAAGAAGACCGATCCGACGGATCCGAAGGATGATAAGTCTGGTGATACCGATACTCCGTCTGAGGATGGGAAGGCTGATCCTGATGAGGATGGGTTGACCAATGATGAGGAGAAGGAGCATGGTACTGATCCTCATAACCCGGATTCTGATGGTGATGGCATCACTGATGGTGATGAGGTTAACGGCACCAAGAACCCATTTAAGGACAACAAGTGGGATAAGGATGGTAAGCCGGGTAACACCAACCCGTTGAATAAGGACACCGACCATGATGGTATTCATGACGGTGACGAGGTCAATCCGAAGGTTGGGTCTGACAAGATCACCGACCCGAATAATCCGGATACTGACGGGGACCGTCTGGAAGACGGCGACGAGGTCAATAATCATAAGACCGATCCGAC
>NZ_KV821035.1:0-32112 GCF_001815555.1 Corynebacterium sp. HMSC073D01
TTTCGGTTTTTAAACCGCAACCCGACGTAGAGCCCATGTCCGCAGATACGCACTACTCCTTGGTTGTTGATCCATAGTTCATCCGGGATTGACCATGCGTTACGGATGTAGGAGGTAGCCTAGGTCGTGCGGTAGCGTGGGTTTCTTGTTGGAATGACTCGTTATCGTTTCTTGATACCCTGGGAGAAGTTGTCGCTTCTCCCAGGGTGTTGGTGTCCACCCGGCGGATGCTGCCATCTAGGACGATGCCATGGTGTTTTTGGTAGCCGTCAACGATTCTGGCCCACAGGTAGTCAGGGTCGATTAGGGATTCAGTCTGCCGCGGATCTAGCTCTCTTCCTCATCAAAGAAGTCTTCGTCAATCTCGTAGAGGGTGAACTCTTGCTTCTTCTGGACGGCGACGCCGTACTCGAGGAGGTGGCGGGTGAGGGCTTTGCCGTCGATGAGGATGACGCGGCCGTGGCGGTAGCCTTTGGCGGTCTCTTCGGCAGAGGGGAGGAAACTTGAGGTGGTGATGAATACACCGAGGGATGCGCCTTTGGCATCGAGGGATCCGAAGAAGTTCCGGATCTCGCGCTCGCCGACGCGGTTGTTGTCCGCGTAGCGCTTGGCCTGGACGTAGACGTTGGTGAGGCCGAGAGCGTCTTGACTGATAATGCCATCGATTCCACCGTCGTGGGGCTTACCCACATGAACCTTATGGCCTTTGGCGCCACCGTAGCCCATGGCCCACAGGAGCTCAAGCACGGCTTTTTCGAAGAACTCCGGTGAGGCTTGTTGGAGGCGAGAGCGGAGTTCGGTTTCAACCTTTAAGTTGTACATTTGCTCAGTGTGGGCCATGACCTCACTGGGGCTCTTGGATTCGCTCTCATCTAGTTGTGAATCGGCGTTGGAGTTGGCGGAGGTCTCTTTCTTTCGCGCGGCGATTTCGTCCTGATAAGCCTGCCAGACGGGCCACTCGAGCATATCGATCTCCGAGTACTTGGAAAGGTTGCGGGAATCTACCACCTTGCCGTCGTCGGTGATCTCGTAATGGCCACGTTTGGGACGGTTTAAAAGACCAGCCTGGGTGAGCCCCGAGCACGCCCAAGCAATGCGGTTAATGTACCTGGCTTGGCCAGACGGGATGAGCTCTTCACGCGTCGCTTCATCGAGCCCTATCGCGTCGGCGACCTTTTCGTGGAGCTCACGAAAAGCTAGAGTCTCGCCGTTGGACAAAACCCGCAATACAACGGGGCGGTAATCATCACTGGTTGGTGACTTGTCGGTCATCCGCGTTACCTCAGGCACTTTCTACTGGAGTTGTTTCGTATGTACCTAAGGTTATCGGTTTCCTTCGGAGATGTTGGCAGGTTGGATGGTGGTTTTCCCTCTGCCGTGGTCTTTACCACCCCTCCGTCTTATCCCGCAGCTCCTCGTAACGGGCGACGGTGTTGGTGTCGGGGTTTGCTTCGTAGTGTTTGGGGGTGCCTTGGGTGGCCCAGGCGGGTGGGAGGGCCTGCCCGGATAGCACCCAGGCGGCTTGGCGGGCGGCGCCCATGGCGACGTACTCGCCGGGTTCGGGGACGAGGACGCCGCCGCCGATGAGGAGGACGCGGTTGGTCTCCTGCTGGGTGGCGTCTTCGAGGGCGACCATGGCGTCGCGCATGGAGCAGAGGATGCCCTCGACGGTGGCGCGGGCGATGTCTTCGCGGGAGGTGTCGGTGGTCAGGCCCCTAAAGACGCCGGTGGCGTCGGGGCGGTTGGGGGTGCGCTCACCATCGAAGTAGGGCAGGAGGCTGACGCCGTGGGCGCCGGGCTCACCCTGCAGGGCGAGGGCGGACAGGCCGTTGTGGTCCACGTTCAGGATGCGGGCGGCGAAGTCGAGGACCTTCGCGCCGTTCAAGGTGCAGGCCAGCGACAGGTAGCGGCCGGTGGTGTCGGCGAAGCCGGTGACCATGCCGGTGCCGTCGTGGGCGCTTGCCGTGGAGACGGTGGAGGCGACGCCGGAGGTGCCGGTGGAGATGCACACGTCGCCGGGCTGTAAGTCGAGGCCGAGGGAGGCAGCCATGTTGTCGCCGGTGCCGGGGCTGACAAGGGCGCCGGAGTGGGTCTGACCAATGGGCTGGTTGGGGGCGGCCAGTTCGGGCAAGCGCGCGTCGTGGCCGAGGTACAAGCGTGTGACCATGGCGAGCCCATCATCAGTTTCCTCTGCAACCTCCGAGGGTTGTTGGCAATACGGTCGGTGGCCCGATCTCGCAAGGTGAGCCGGGGTATTCCAGCAAGCTCGACCGCGACGGTGACGGTGTGGCCTGTGAATCGAGGCCGAAGTAGCAAGCGCGTGCGCGCTCGCTGTGGGAAGATGAAACCCATGGAGCTTGAGTTTTTGGAAGCAATGGGTTTTTACTCCTCGGCGGAGCAGACGTACCGCTTGGTGATGGATGCGCCGGTCGAGTCGGTGGGGGCGTCGGATAACTTCAACCGCGTGTCGGTGTACAAGGATCCGTCGGGGGTGAGCATCTGCTTCATGGAGTCGCTGTCGGGGCAGACGTCGGAAAGCTTCGCGGTGACCGGGGCGACGCCGGTGAGTGTCGCCGCGTGGCAGGTGACACCGGGGCTCGTGTGGGCGGATGTCTTTGACAAGGCAGGTGTGCTGCAGACGCGACTTCTCGTGAGCGTTGATGATCCGCACAGGTATCCGCTGTATTCGCTGCAGTCGATAGGCGCGCCGGTGCGGTGTGACGGGCTGCAGCTCGGTGCCATTGCCTCTGATGTGACAGTGTATTCCTCGGTGGAGGAGTGGGCAGCCAACCAGACGCCGATTAAGAAGGAAGACACGCATCTCAAGGATGATCCGTCGGTTCCCGAAGAGGTGCTCATTGGCCCGAAGTTCATCGGTTGCCCGTGGATCGGGATGCTGCAGGCGGGCCAGGTGGCACCAGCGGATCTGGGGCCACAGGCGCTGTTCAAGGGGCTGGTGGAAGAGGTCACTGTTGCTCAGAACAAGTTGACGGGCAGGCCCTGGTACAAGGTGGCCGCTGATTGTGGCGTGCCGACTATGGTAGCGCTGCCTGCTGATATCTCTCCGCGGCCACAGGTTGGTAGCGTGATTGATGGCACCGTGTTTATGACGGGTACGAGTGGGATGTGGGGGAGTGCCTCTTAGAAACGCGCACCGGCATACGTCTAGACGCGACCGAGTGGCGATGAGCTGAGGAACTAATTTTGTGAGGAACTAATTTGCGGTACCGACTTTCCCCTTGGCCGTTGACGGAAAAGGTGCGCACTGTTGATTACAGTGCGCGCCTTTGTTTCATTACGGATTGCTATTCCTCGAGGCGACTCTCCAGATCACGGAGAAGCCTGTCGTATCCCTGTTCATTGATGATGGGGATTTTAAAGTTTCGGGCTTTCTGAGCCTTTTTATTCATTGTGTCGGGGTCAGCAGCAACGAGAATTACTGTTGATTTGTCCAGATCAGCTACTACCAGTGAGTGGTTTCTGGTAATTTTTTCCCAACTACCGACGGAGTGGAGAACAGTGGGGCCTGTAAAGGCAATACGGTCTCCGGGCTGCAACGCAAAAGTAGGGGCATCGCTCGTCTCCGAGGAGCGTTGCATTGCCGATATCATCCTGGAGACGGTTCCCTGGTCGATTTCCAATACTTCAGCCACGCGATTGATATCTTCGATCTCCTCCTCGGAGAGAACTGAGTCAGAAAGCGCGATACGAATGACCTGTCGTAGATACTGCATTCGTGCGCGATTGATGTCCTGCTGGCTCAAGCCAAGATTTACTGCTTGCTTGTACAGATCAAGTCGCTCATGAGTAGAAACTTCTCTATCGAGCATGACTATGTCCAGTAGCTGCATA
Organism: Corynebacterium sp. HMSC073D01; assembly: GCF_001815555.1. NCBI lineage: Bacteria > Bacillati > Actinomycetota > Actinomycetes > Mycobacteriales > Corynebacteriaceae > Corynebacterium > Corynebacterium sp. HMSC073D01. The sequence continues at coordinate 3,853 of NZ_KV821035.1, forward strand.
AACTCGTCAATATCGGCTTCCCCGCTGGTCGGCAGTTGATCGATAATCTGCGATATCCAGCTGGTAGATTCTGTCATCTCCACGAATTCACGGGTAACCGTAGGCGTTCGACGAGGATGAATAGCAGACACAAACTGCATTGCAGGGTATTTCGCAGCAATCGCACCTTTATGAAGTAACACGTTCAAGAGATTGGCAGTAGCCATTGCATCATCAAGTGCACAGTGCGAATGTTCATTCTTTAGCCCAGCTGCGTCAAGTGCAGAAGAAAGAGATCTACCACTACTACCGAGTAGCTTCGGGGAGTGGCTCATCGTGCAGTAACCGTCGTTAAGATGAATTGCCTTGACATTCGAACGTGAGAATTCGCGTCCGAGCTGCTTAGACACAAACGGAGCATCATGAGCGATGAGAATTCGCCTATCGAGCAGCTCAGCAATGTCATCTGCAACTTCTTCGAAGACTGGAGCAGCAACAGTCATGCGCTCGCTAATGCCATGAATAGCAGAATCGCTGAAGCTCCTTCGAGGATTGATGAGCGTGGTGTACGTGCCTTCAACCTTCCCGTTGAGAGTAGCCAAGACAATCCCAATTTCGATAATTCGATCTCTCTCGGAAATCCCTGAAGTTTTCACATTGAGAACGGCAAAGCCGAGGGTAGGTTTGTGCTTTGCGTTCTCCGGTGTGTTGATCAGCTTAGATGAGATCGAAACGTCACCCACAGCGGGCTTCAAGCCAGTCGTTTTGTCACTTGCGGTGGGGGAAGGCGAGGCACCCGTCCTTCCTTTAGTTTTAGGGCTTGATAGAGCAACGCTAGGTTGTTTTTTCACCTCTCGGCGTTTACGGGCTCGTTCCGAAGCCAGAAGTAGGGCCTCGTTGAACCGCTGCTCAGCTACACTTGAGCCGCGCTGGATGCCAAAAAGCTTGAGCACCTGGTTATAGACCATTTCGCTTTCATCGGCGGAGAGTCCATATCCGTAGCGCAGGGCTGAACTGGAGTATTCAATAGCATTCGCGATTTCTTCCAGCGGAATCGATGCCAGATAACGCGGGATCGAGGATGCTCTAAAACCAATCCATGTCTGGGGGTTTATATGATTAGGCCAAATGAACCCCTCTCCATCGATCCGCTCAGTAATTCGTGAATCAGCGGGGATAGCCGCTGCGATATTATGCCTGATATTTGCACCGGCTTTTGATAAGCCGAAGCATTTCGCAATGTGACTGTAGAGCTTCGTGGTTTCCATCGGTCCGTAATTGGAGATGATATTCCTGATTACGGGTTTGAGCTTTGATTTAGCGGCTGCGCCGACACCCGATTGTAATTCGGCTCGTTTTCCTAGGTTTCTAACCTGTGGTTCCTTAAAAATGAGTTTCCGCTTTTGGATGTTTTCTTTCTCCTGCGGAGACTCGAAGGAAGTGAAGGAGGGAACTGTTTCGGTTACTTGGCGTTCAGTTACTACTGACTCTTCGTTTGTTAGCTCTTTCTCTGACTGCTCGCTGGGTAGTTCGATCTCTTCTTCAGTTTCCCCGTAATCACTCAGATCAGCGACGATGTGCTCGCTGACAGGGGGGTCAGCTACCACGGCGTCGAAAACGGGCGAAGTCATGGTCTCATCGAGCGGGCTGGAGAAAGCGAAAGGCTCAGAGGAGTCAGTGGCACCAATGGAAAGCTCCTCATTTTCGATATCTTCTTCTTCCTCTTCCTCCTGGAGCTGCTGAGCGTAATTGTCTAGCGCAGCGGATTTTTTCTCTTCCAGTTCCAGCTCGCGCCGGAGATTTTCCTCCTCAGCCTCCTCATCGCGCGCAGCAAGAACTTCCTGTGCCTTAGCAATCTCATTTTCAATTCGGGTGATGACAGACTGCGGTTTATGAATCCACTCGGGCAACCAGACACGAACGAGTCCTGCCCAACTCATTAACGGCTTGAGCAGCTCGGGAGTGAGATCACGATCGGCGACGGTCGGGAGCGTATTCCACCGTGGGCCGTCGAGGATGACTGCAACGTGCCAGCGTTCGTCGTTTTCAGGGCGAACAACCAAATCGAGCTTGAAGCTAGAAAGCCCGTACTCTTCTTGGACCACCCAGCCGTGCTTCCTCAGCTCCTTGGCGATGGCGTCGCGAATGTGGTCATCAGTTTCACTCTTCGAAAGGCGTTCAGTGCTGTCATCCGTTCTGCTGAACCCTTTTTGCGCTTGGATAATGTACTCACGGAGATCTTTTAGTCCCCGAGAATTTGTTCGCGTGGGGTCTATTTCGTGCGGATCGAAAGAGACAAACATGACCACTGAGCGTCGAGCACGTGTGATTGCTACATTGAGCCTTCTCTCCCCACCCATCCTGTTAAGAGGACCAAAGTTGAGGGGCATTGGTCCTCCGTCTTCCTTCTTGGAAAACGCAACTGAGAACAAGATAACATCGCGTTCATCACCTTGGACATTTTCCAGATTCTTCACAAAAATGCCATCGGGACCGGGTTGCAAATGCTCATGCACTAGAGGATCTTCAGAGGCTTCAAGCAGATCCAAAATGAGATCCCGCTGCTGGACGTTGAAGGTCACCACACCAATGGATTCTTCAGAGGTGAATGGATCATTAAGCCGTCGGGTGATTTCTTCAACGATTGCCTGTGCCTCAATAGGGTTGGTGTTTTTTCGTTTCCCCGTCGTTGTGTTTGCTCTGAGGAATTGCCCATTTACTCGGTGAACCGTGACCCCCTCAGCAGTACTGCCACCCGGTGAAGGGAGACTAGCTAGCTTCCCGTCGTAGTAGCTCTTGTTGGAGAAGGCGATGAGGGACTCATCCTGCGATCGGTAATGCCACGTAAGCCACAGGCGGGGGAACCCTGACTCCACAGCCTCAGTGAGAATGGAGTCCAGATCTCCGACATCAGAAGGATCTGATTCTTCTTCGTAGACGTAATCGTCGGTAATATTCCCTGAACTAGCTTTTCCAAAGCTCGTAGGTGGCATTTGCTTACTGTCGCCGACAATGACGGCAGATTTCCCACGCCCAAGCGCGCCCACTGCTTGATCGACCGTAACCTGCGATGCTTCGTCGAAAACGACGATATCAAAAGCTGCTGCTTTGGGGGCGATGAAGTGTGCTAGCGCCGTTGGACTTGCCAAGATGCAGGGGGTGATGTCCAGAATCTGTTCAGAATAGTCATTAAACAAGTTTCTGAATGACTGCATCTTTCGTTTAGATTCCAGCCGTCTGCGCAAGTCGCCTGTCTTTCCGCTCACTCGACCTGGCTTAAAGTGGCGCTGGTTTTGGAGTTTGGCAGGAAGGGACTTCTTGAGCTCACTTTGCAGTTTTTTGACAGCACGTTTCAGCCTGAGGAGCTGGTCATCCTTCTCCGCAACGCTGAAGTTATCAAGCTTGAAAGCGCCAATGCGCTCAACAAGCGAGGCCCGAGCCAGACCACGCAGGAGAGCCATATCGATTTCCGAGAGAGGTACTTCTCCTCCCAAAATCGATAGCACAGCTTCCTCAAAGCCAAGTTCTGAAAGCGGCACAGCAGCTTCATTCCACTGTGCAACATTACGAAGCGTGCTCACTCCGTTAGCATCGATATCGGCTTTCCACTTCGGGAGCTGATCCCTTATCGCTAAAGCCCACGGCTTACCATCCAACCACAACTTGAATTGTTCATCACTCGTGGTGAGGGTAGTAAGGAAATTCTGCCAAGCGGAGTAGTACCGATCAGCTAGAGGAACCGCATTTCTCAATGTATTAGGAGAACGATCAAAGAGATTCGGGAATTCTTTTGCAGTAGCAATCTGTTTGCTGATGAGTTCAGCAGTGTGTCTTAGCCCTTTCGCAGCTCCGTAACTTGCTACTGATGTATCCGCCAGGTGCGCAGTCTCCTGTATCGCAGCTAGCTGACCTCGGAAATCTGTATCCGCAGTACGAATTGTTGGAATTTTCCGAGCAAGCGAGAGAATTGTATTCGGGCTTGGAGGATCATCGCTCATGACCGCGGCCGAAAAGGCAGGGCTGCAAGCTGCTGCGCACAGGTCGTAGAAATGCTTCAACCGTTTCTTTTTGCCAAAAAACCCCTGCTGTGCTGCTTCACCTGCATCGATGAGCTCCTGAACATTGCCAGAGCGGAGGAAGAAAACCGAGAAAGCATCGGTTACAGGCTTGGCCTCCGCCGCAAGCATGTCGGCTTCGTGCGCAAGCCTCTCAATGTAGCTTAATGAACTTGCTGCCTTCTTTCGCTGCTTATTAGTAAGTTTCCTCTCAGCGGTAATTTCAAGGATCCGCGCGATGGCAGTTTCGTAACTGTTGCGGAAGTCTTTGGAATAGTGAGTAGCAATATTCTTAGCTACTTCATTTTGCTGCACGGCAGTATAAGCGGACCATAGTTCGCTCCACGCGTCCATAATGTCGTTTGAGTCAACATTCCGTACACCCGGACCTGCGAGGAACCACAGTCCTGCCTTCTCGCGACTAACCTCAATTGCAGCTAGCGAAAGCTGGTGGAACTTCTCGCCGAGTGAAGAAACATCCTCGCTCGGGTTAGTTACGTAAGAACGCGGAACGGGGAGCGTAGGACCGTGTCCGCACATAATCTCCTCTGTCGCGGCTGTCCACAAGGAATATCCGATCGCATTGGCAGTGTGAATTTGCTCCGGATACTGTGTAAGAGGTTGGATCCGTGACTGGAACTCAACGACCGTGGATTTCCATCTGCGATTGTTATAAATGAGCTCAGTGTCGATCGAGTCGCGCAGCTTCTTGCGAAGGAGATCTGGGTGCTGGTCTGAGCCGTGGAGGTCCAGAGTGAACGGGGCCAGTCCAATACTTTCCAATCGCGACTTAACCACGTCGAGAGCTGCTTGCTTTTCTGCAACAAAAAGAACTTTCTGCCCTTCGGCGAGGCAATGCGCTACGAGGTTAGTGATGGTTTGCGACTTACCTGTGCCGGGAGGTCCTTCCAGTACGAAGCTACGTCCGGAACCTGCAGCTGCAACGGCTTTGAGCTGAGCTCCGTCGGCGCTAATAGGGAGGAAGACCTCGCCTTCAACTACGTCGATATCCCTCAAGTCTTCATTGCCGGCTGGATCCTCAAACGGCCTTCCAGGGTTATGGGTGAGGTGATGGAAAACGGGTGATTTCTCAAAATCTCGCCAATTGTTTTTAAGGTCTCTCCACATTCCGTACGTGGAGAATTTCGCGATGAGGATAAAAGCATTCTCAGTCACTTCGAGGTCGACTGCGGAATCAGCAAGTTGTTTAGAAATTTCGCTGATGTTCCGCGCGATATCTAGTCCTGATTCGTCTTGATATGGGTGCTCCAGTGCTGGAATCGTGAGATCGTGATTTTGCCGTAACCATTCCACGAGACAGTGGTTAGGAGTGGCCTCCTGGCTACTGTCAATCTGGATACCGAATCGGCTATTTCCTTTTCCACCAGTGAATTTGATAGGAATGAGAAACAGCGGCGCGCTAGCACTCCCCTTGGTATATGGGATTTGGAGACTTCCGAGGGCAAGATAGAAGTTGCTCGAGCCAGTCTCTTCCCGAAGCGTCGCTACTGTTCGGCTCAGTTTGGTCAGCTTACTTTTGTACTGCTTTTCAGTGATATCGGCGAAAATGCGATTGTTTTTGAGCAGCTGCTCTTCCCGGTACTCTGGTCCGAACTCTCGAACATTTGAAAAACCCTGAGCGCGTTTGTTAAGGGAAATTGCATCGTGAGGTTCGATTGCAAGGTTAGTTCCATTGTGAATGAGATCATCCACATGCGGGAGGATTCCCCCTCCAGTGAGTAGCTCAATGACCTCCGCGCCAGGTTTCGTATTGAGAAGCCTATTTTTGAAGGTTAAGTCGAGGAGTTCCTTCATCCAATTGGCAATGCGTGGCGGAACTTTTTCGGTTGACAGTCTAGAGCTTGAGGCAATTTCGTCAGCGTAATGGATAAGGTTTCCTAGCTTTCCAAATGAAGACTTGTTGCGCCGGCCGGTGGAGATCTCCTCTTCCCCGTAGCTGTCCTTCCCGCCGCTGCTAAGGGGGCGCATTCCATCTTGACGGGCAGAAGCAATGTCAACAATGCCGTATACCTCATCCTTCTCGAAAGCCTCATCTAGGATGCGCCGTGCCTGGCTTACTGAGTTGCTGAACGATTGTGGGGTGTCGCTGGTAAGAGACACAGAATCGATGGGTAGAACCGTGCCACTTGTAATGAGATTTCTTAATTCCGCTGTAGCCTCAATCACTGGCTTCCGCAACAATTGATCTTGAGTGATAATGCCTGTCATGGCATGGCCTTTAAGCAAAATAATGACGGGATGCAGCCCAGTCTGCTCAGCGACAGCGCTAAAAGCGATAGAAAGATCGATGCACGTGCCAAACTTGGTCAGGATGACCTCGGAGCTGCTGCGTACTCGTTGGCCAGTGTTCTCGAAAGAAGCCGGTGGGGTGATATAAGTTATGCCTTCTTGCCCAAGCGCTACATAAATGGCCGCGGCGATTTCAACAGCGTGTTTGGAACCTTGCTGATAGCCATTGAGCGAGGAAGACCCAGTTTCCTTTATTAAGGCTTGAGAAGCGGAACGTAACAGCGGGATCAGTTTTGAATCATTGGGTTGCACAAAAGCGGCAAGCGACTCAAAAAACGGATGACTATTGAACCATTCGTTATAAGCAAGTAGCCGTAGCGGAACTGAGATTTCCTTCTTCTTCCCTTCCGCACTGGAAGTGAGCGTTATGTCTGTTGAATCCGATTCTTGCAGCTCCCAGAGAAGAGATGCCTTTGGCTTTGTTGAATCGGTGAGCGACAGATTAGTTGTTTCGTATGCGCCGAGACTAGGAACGTGGATGGTCGAAGGTGGGAAGAGATCCTCGCCGTAACATGTGCATGCGATGTGGACATCCATTTCTGGTTTTACCGAGTCGCTGAGGTTTGTGAAGGTAATGCTGTATGCAACGGGGACACCATTATGCGCCAATGCGAAATTCGTCCCATTACGGTAATGCAGATTTCCAGCAATTTCGCCCAGACGAAATTCAAAATCATCGAGTTGCGACATGGTGACGCTTAAACTCCTTTTCACGCGCTACAGATATCTAAGCAAAAAATCTTATCAGGTGAGTTTCCGTCGTCTGCGCAGTTCAGGCAGTAAAGAATGGTTTTGAAAGCCGAATGGAATTAATACATCCTAATTTAAAATAGTCTCCTGGAGCATCCCGAAAAGAATTCTGCATGTAGATGCAGAAAGGGCTGTTTTTCTGTTCCGTAAACTTGTACGGTTCGAATTTGCTAAGCGCTGTCATGCGTCACAAGTCTTCTAGCTATAACTCGCCTTGGGGTAATGTGAACGTGCATTATAGCTATCGGGTCTGCGCTTTTTTGGAAGAAACTGTCATCGTCCACTCGTGAGCTGCGTTGGGGTGAAATTCTCTCGAGATGTCATCCCAGAACTCTGGCGCATCCATAGCGCTAACGAAGAAACGCTTCGGTCTGCGCAAACTAAGTTAATGTGTTTTACTTTCATGTGGCGGGTTGGGTAAGTTGAATGGAGGGGGCTAGTGAAAGGCTGGAAGGAATGCGGCAAGGAAATCTGCGGCACCGAAATATGGCACGGGTATTTGGGCTGATCGGATCGGCGGGTGCTGCGGTGTCGCGGGCGGATCTGGCGGCGGCATCGGGGCTGACCAAGCCGACGGTGTCCAAGCTTGTGGATTCACTCGTGCAGGCGGGGCTTGTCGTCGAAGGGGAGGCCGTGGCCGGGGTGATGGGGCGGCCGAAGATTCCGCTGCAGCTGGAGGGGTACGCGTGCTTTGGGGTAGGGCTAGAGATTATGTGGAAGCGAATTCGGGCAGTTGCCATGGGGCTCGACGGGCGGGTGCTCGCCCGCAACGAGTTCGCACTGGACGTGCCGAGCGCGGATTACCGAGAGGTGGTGAGGGAGTCGGCGGCGCTCGTGCGGGGCTTGCGGGATTCGGCGCGCCGGGTGTGTGCGGCCGGCGGGGTGGATGCGCCGCGGGACCTCGGCCTGTGCTTGGCTATCCCGGGGCGCACGGATAGCGACGAGGAGACGATTTTGTCGGCACCGATCCTGGATTGGTTCGACGTGCCGTTTATCAGGGATTTGCGTGATGAGCTGGGGGATGAGGAGACGTTTTCGGCGTTCAATGACAATCAGCTGGCGGTGCTGTTCGAGGTGCACGAGCACCCGGGGGAGTCGTTCCTATTCGTCAGCGCGTCCACGGGCATCGGTGGCGCGGTGGTGCTGGACGGGCACGTGTATGGCGGGCTGAATGGCTGGGCCGGCGAGATCGGTCACACGGTGGTGGATCGGCATGGGCCACTGTGTCGCTGTGGGCGACAGGGCTGTATCGAGGCGTACTTATCCAGGAAGGCGCTCCAGGAGCGGGCGGGAGTCGCGTCCACTACGCACATTGCGGAGACGATTGGGGCGCTGTTCCAGGACCCGGACGCGCAGGAGACGGCAGGGGAGCTGGGGGAGCTTTTGGGGATTGCGCTATCCAACGCGCTGAACGTGCTGGATATTAACAAGGTCGTGCTTGCGGGCTACCTTGTGGATCTGTTGCCGCACATTGCGGGGCCGCTGGCGGAGACGCTCCGCGGGCGGGCGCTTGTTAACGAGGTCGGCGAGGTGGCGCTGGAGGCGTCGGAGGCGCCGGGGGAGGCGAGCGTGTTGGGGGCGTGCCGGATGACGCTGCGGCCGGTGTTTGATAACCCCGCGCAGTGGCTTTAGGCACATTGCGATGTGCCCTACGGAACATCGCACGGCGCTAAACCCCCGTTTTCACCCCCGAAATGGGTACAACTAAGTAAAAGTCCTTTACTTAGTCCGTACCCTTTCGCCATACTTAGTAAGGAAAGTAAACAAACTAAATACCGCTACGGGTCGTTCGGAGACTGTGGCGGTTACATCCCCGAAAGGATTCGTCATGGGTGACCTCTGGAACGTAGAAAAGATCCCGTTTGTCGGTAACGCCGATGTGAAGCAGGACCTCGGCTTCCACTACTACGATGCAGACAAGGTCGTAGCCGGCAAGAAGATGTCCGAGTGGCTCCGCTTCGCCGTTGCGTACTGGCACTCCTTCGACGCCCGTCTCGTCGATCCGTTCGGTGCCGGCACCGCCGTCCGCCCGTACGACCACATCACCGACCCGATGGACCTCGCTCTCGCCAAGGTTGAATACGCATTCGAGTTCTACCAGAAGCTCGGTGTCGAATACTTCTGCTTCCACGACCGCGACGTTGCACCGGAAGGCGACACCCTCCGCGAGACCAACGCCAACCTGGACAAGGTCGTCGACCGCATCGAGGAGTACCAGAAGGAAACGGGCATCAAGCTCCTCTGGAACACGTGCAACCTCTTCAATAACCCGCGCTTCCTCGCTGGTGCTGCCAGCTCCCCGTACGCGGAGATCTTCTCCTACTCGGCAGCACAGCTCAAGCACAGCCTCGAGGTGGGCAAGCGCCTCGGTGCTGAGAACTACGTGTTCTGGGGCGGCCGCGAGGGCTACGAGAACCTGTGGAACACGGACATGAAGAAGGAACAGGAGCACCTGGCTCGCTTCTTCCGCATGGGCAAGGACTACGCCAATGAGATCGGGTTCGACGGCCAGTTCCTCATTGAGCCGAAGCCGAAGGAGCCCACCACTCACCAGTACGATTTCGACGCTGCCACCACCATCGCGTTCCTGCAGACGTACGGCCTGGATCAAGACTTTAAGCTCAACCTCGAGGGCAACCACGCCAACCTCGCTGGCCACACCTTCCAGCACGAGATCCGCGTCGCCCGCGATGCCGGCATGCTCGGCTCTATCGATGCCAACCAGGGCGACAAGCTCATCGGCTGGGACGTCGACCAGTTCCCGGTGGACCTCTACGAGACGACATCGGTCATGTGGGAAGTCCTCGCAGAAGGCAGCATCGGACCGCGCGGTGGCCTGAACTTCGACTCCAAGCCGCGCCGCACCTCGTTTACCCCGGAGGACCTCTTCCGTTCCCACATCGCCGGCATGGATGCCTTCGCTGCTGGCCTCATCGTGGCAGCCAAGATGCACGAGGACAAGTACATCGAGAATCTTGTGGCAGACCGCTACAGCTCTTACAACGAGGGTATTGGCACAAAGGTTGCAGATTCCTCTTCCACGCTGGCCACCTTCGAGGAGCACTCGCTGGATATCCCGCAGTCTGAGCTCATCGCAGCTACGCGTTCTGACCACATGGAAACCGTCAAGGTGACCATCAACAACTACATTGTCAACGCTCTGGGCAGCGCCAACAAGTAGGGAGACTAACCATGAATAAGAAGATGTCGATGGGGCTGATTTATCTTTTCGGCTCCCTCGGAGGACTACTCTTTGGCTACGATACCGGTGTCATTTCCGGTGCCATTCTGTTCATTCAAGACGAGCTCAACCTCGCTGAATGGGGACAGGGCTGGGTCGTCAGTTCGGTTCTCCTCGGTGCCGTCCTTGGCTCGATCATTATCGGACCGCTCTCGGACCGGATCGGACGCAGGAAACTGCTGTTGGCCGCATCGATCGTCTTCTTTATCGGTGCCGTCGGCTCCGGCGTGGCGCTCGGTCTGGTTACACTCCTTGTTTCCCGCGTCATCCTTGGTCTTGGTGTGGGGATCGCATCCTCGCTGATTCCTACCTACCTTTCCGAGCTCGCCCCAGCAAGCAAGCGCGGTGCACTGTCGGGTCTCTTCCAGCTCATGGTCATGACGGGTATTCTGCTCGCCTACATCTCTAATTACGCGCTGGCAGATATCATCCACGGTTGGCGCTGGATGCTAGGGCTTGCAGCCGTACCGGCAGCTATTCTTTTCTTCGGCGCGCTGATCCTTCCGGAAAGCCCCCGCTATCTTGTTCGCACCGGGGACCTCACCGCCGCCCGCAGCATTCTCGAGCAGATCTACAAGGGAGATGCTGCAGAAGCAGAAACCCAGCTCGCAGGCATCCAGGAACAGGCTCGCCAAGGTCACGGACGTTGGGCTGACCTGTTCAGTCGCGACGTTCGCCCGGCACTCGTTGCCGCCCTCGGTTTGGCGATTTTCCAGCAGGTCATGGGCTGCAACACGGTGCTCTACTATGCACCAACAATCTTCACGGACGTGGGATTCGGTGTTTCCGCAGCACTTCTGGCACACATCGGAATCGGAGTATTCAACGTCATCGTCACCGCCATCGCCCTGAAATACATGGATAGCATCGGCAGGCGCCACATGCTCATCCTCGGTGGTGTCGGCATGGCCGTTTCCCTCAGCATCATGAGTTTCGCGATGAAGGCCTCCGGTGAATCTCACACCGCAGCCATCATCTGCGCAGTCGCCCTGACCATCTACATCGCCTTCTTCTCGGGCACGTGGGGCCCGGTCATGTGGATTATGATCGGCGAAATGTTCCCGCTGAACATCCGCGGCTTGGGTAACTCTCTCGGCAGTACGATCAACTGGACGGCAAACGCCTTGGTGTCCCTCACCTTCCCGGTACTCCTCAACGGCTTCGGTACAGGAACGCTGTTCCTCGGCTACGCGGTCGCCTGCATCCTCGGCGTGCTCTTCGTTAAGTACTACGTGTTTGAAACTCGTAACCGTACGCTGGAGGAGATTGAGGATTACCTCCGCAATCGTGCGAACAAGTCCAAAATCGCTGCGTAGAAGAAAGGTCAGGCCATGAAACCGTATGTTGCAGGCGTCGATTCGTCCACACAGTCTGTAAAGGTCGTCATTGTTGACCCCGCGACTGGTGCCATCGTCCGTGAAGGGCGCGCAAGCCACCCGAACGGCACGGAAGTTGATCCCGCTTTCTGGTGGGATGCGTTCCTTAAAGCCGTGGACAAGGCTGGCGCGCTTGCCGATGTCCGAGCCATCTCCTTTGGTGGCCAGCAGCACGGTATGGTCTGCCTGGACAAAAGCGGCGAAGTCATTCGCCCGGCTCTCCTGTGGAACGACACCCGCTCCGCACAGGCCGCAACCGACCTTGTCAACGAACTCGGTGGTGGAGACTACGCCCTCGGCGTGAAGGAATGGGTCTACCGCACAGGTTCTGTCCCCGTGGCGTCCATTACGATCACCAAACTGCGTTGGCTCGCTCAGAATGAACCGGACAACGCAGCTAAGATTGCCGCGGTCTGCCTTCCGCACGACTGGCTGTCCTGGAAGTTCTCAGGCAGCACGGATCTTAATGATCTCGCCACAGATCGATCCGATGCTTCTGGCACGGGCTATTTCAAAACCCCATCTGCCGACCAGTCCTACGATCGTGATCTGCTCGCCCGTGCGCTCCAGATCGACTCCGCGGACTCCATCATCCTGCCACGCGTCGCCGGCCCCACTGAGGTCATCGGCCACGGCGATCCAGAACGCGGGTGGGGAGATATCGCCATCGGGCCCGGTTGCGGTGACAATGCGGGTGCCACCTTGGGACTGCAGCTCCACCCCGGCGAGGCCATGTTGTCGCTTGGCACTTCCGGTGTTGTGGCGCTCCGCTCAGAAAAACCTGTCGTCGACCCCGAAGGAGTCATCACCGGGTTTGCCGATGCTACTGGTCAGTGGCTCCCTCTCGCCTGCACCCTTAATGCCTCCCGCATTGTCGATGCCATGGCAGCAGTCCTCGGCGTGGATTACGAAAAGTTCAGCGAGCTCGCGCTCTCCGTGGACTCGGCTAAGGGACTGACGCTTACCCCATACTTCGAGGGTGAGCGCACTCCGAACCTTCCCGATGCCACCGCCTCTCTCACCGGAATGACCTTGGAGAACAGCGCCCCCGCCTACGTCGCCCGTGCTGCGGTCGAAGGCCTCCTGAACCTCATGCGTGGTGCCATGGACGCGATGCGCTCCGCTGGTGCCGAAATCAACAAGGTCCAGATGGTCGGTGGCGGCGCCCGCCTCGAGGCGGTCCGCGTCCTTGCGCCAGAAATCCTGGGAGTCGACGTCGTCGTTCCCGATGCCGCCGAGTACGTTGCCTTGGGAGCTGCCCGCCAGGCGATGACCCTCTAATTGAAATAAGCCAAAAGTGCAGTCCAACGATCCGGGCTGCACTTTTTCCTATTCAAAGTAGTGTTCGTCGATCTCAACAACGTGCACGGTATTCTTCACCTTCACACCGGCCCGAAGCCCATCGGCTGTCCGTGGATCGGAATGTCGCAGGCGGGGCAGGTAGCACCGGTGGATCTGGGTCCGCAGGCGTTGTTTAAGGGGCTCGTGGGGGTACACGGGGCTCACTGATTGCTAGGTCGTGGTACGGGGTGGCTGCTGATTGTGGTGTGTCGGTGATGGTGGTGCTGCCTGCCGAGATCTCACCGCGCCCACAAGTCGGTGGCGTGATTGATGACACCGTATTCATGACGGGCACGAGTGGGACCTGGGGGTAGTAGGTACAAACCGCGTTTTTCGACTACTGGACCGTGCACCTGCTTTGGATTTCGTTACGTTACTCTTTTGTGTCGCTGTGCACCGCTAGCTATCTAGTAGCCGCTCTAACTCATGGAGCAGACGCTCAAAGCCGTCCTCGCTGATAATCGGGATCTTGTACGCACGGGCAGTTTTTGCTTTGGAGCTCATGGTGTCAGGATTGGCCGCGACGAGGACGACGGTGGACTTTGCCATGCCAGCAACGGTGAGGGAGTGTGCGCGGGCGACTTTCTCCCACTCCTTGCGGGGTCGGTGGCTCGTTGCACCAGTGAAGGTGACGCGATCTCCGGGGTGCAGAGCAAAGGCGTGAACATCGTTGTCCTCGGCGGAGCTCGCCAGCTCATTAAGCATGGATTTCACATCTTCGGCGGGGATCTCGAGAATCTCGGCGACGCGATTAATGCCATCGATTTCCTCGTCCGTGAGAACGGAATCCGATAGGCCGATGCGGATGACTTGCCGCAGGTACTGCGTACGTGCGCGGTCGATGTCCTGCTGACTCAGTCCAAGAGCCACCGCCTGCCTGTTGAGCTCCATACGCTCGAGAACGGATATCTCCCTGTCAAACATCGCAGCATCGAGTAGCTGCATGAACTCGTCCAGGTCGGCTTCGCCTGTGAGAGGGAGCTGACCGATGATTTGGGAAAGCCAGCTCTGGGAGTCGTTATCCTCCATCGCTTCACGGGTAACAGTGGGGGTGTGACGCGGGGAAATATCGGTGGTGACCTGCATCGCGGGGCAGTGCGAAGATCGTGCGCCAAATCGTAGAAGTGCACCAAGGAGTTTGGCGGTTGCGATGGCATCGTCGAGCGCACAGTGGGCGTTGTCATTCGTTAGCCCGGCGGCTTCGAGCGCAGCGGCGAGGGAACGGCCGGAATTACCGAGGAATGCTGACGAGTTCTTCATAGTGCAGAATCCATCACTGAGGTGGGTAACTTCAATGCCGCATTCGGTCAGCTCACGGTCCAGTCGAACCGAGTCGAATCCAATGTTGTGTGCCACGAAGACACGGCCGTCGAGGAGCGAGGCAATGTCTTCTGCAACTGTGTCGAAGGTGGGAGCTGTGCTACACATGCGTTCGCTAATGCCGTGAATGTCGGTGTTGCTAAAGCCTCGCAGGGGATTGATGAGCGTGGTGTAAGTTTTTTCGATCTGTCCATCGAGGTCAGTGAGCACAACGCCAATCTCGATGATGCGATCTGTCTTGGTGAAGCCTGTGGTCTCAAGGTCGACAACAGCGTAGCCCGACGGGGGATGACCCGCAGGATCCTCGGAGGCGAAACTACGATGAGCATTTGCTTGGTCGGGCGATGTGAGCACCTTCCCGGAATTCTGCAATACGAGTTCCGACACGGAACGGAGAGTGTCGATGAGCACCGGATTGTCAGGCTCCACAAGTGTAGACAGCGACTCGAAAAGCGGGCGGTTGCTAAACACCGGGTCGTAAGCGATTACCTGTATCGGGGCGTAAATCTCAGCCACGGTATACCCGTTAACTATCGCGATGAGTAGATCAGTAAATGTCGATTTCCGCACCTGCCCCAACATCTGTGTATTGGGTCGCGAAGCGTCTAGTAACGAAACGTGAGCAACTTCGTGAGGGTCGAGCCCATCGGAACGGATGGAGATAGGTGGGAAAAGATCGATTCCTAAACCATCGCATCTGATGTAAATATCGAAAGCGGGAAGATACTTGTCACTAGCATTTTCGAGGGTTCCCCCTTAGATGACGAGGATGCCATTTGCAGCGAGGGCGAAGGTAGTTCCACCGCTGTATTGCAGACATCCTCGCAGGTCCCCCGAACGAAATTCAAAGTCATTGTGCTGCGACATGGCGGCGCTCGTACTCCTCGCTGATATTTTTACCTGATTAATTAAAAAGGTTAGCAGGTTAGCGTCAGCGATTCTCGCAGTTCATACATTGAAAAATGAATCCTGCGGGATTGAGAAAGGGTTCTCTTAGCGGGAACTGTGGTGAGTGGGTTAGACAGAAACGCTGCCGAACTCATTGCCCGCTGCAATGGGGCAAAGTGTTTCGAGTTTGTCGCCTACTCAAAGAAGTCCTCGTCGATTTCAACAACTTGCACGGTATTTTTCACCTGCACACCGACACCGTAGTGAATCATGAGTCGTGTAAGTCGTTCCCCATCGATGAGGACAACACGTGATTGCACGCCTTCTGCGTATTCACGCGCGCCCTTGGTGAACGACGCAGTTGTGAGGAAAACACCCTGAGTTGCTTGTGCCCCCTGGAGCGCACCGACGAAGCCCTGAATGGCCGGGCGGCCAATGGTCTGCTTGGGGTCGTACCGCTTGGCCTGCACGTAGATACGGGATAAGCCAAGAGCATCCTGATCGATGATCCCGTCAATCCCACCGTCGTTGCTCAGTTGCGTGTGCAGCGCCTTTCCAAACGTTCCTCCGTATCCCATGGCAATTAACAGTTTGAGCACTGCTTGTTCGAAAAACTCGGGGTCATTGTGGTGCAATTTTTCTAGAAGCTCTGCGGCGACTGCCTGATGATTTCGTTCGCTGCCTTCCTCGATCTGCTCATAAGGATCGAGTTCGGTGGAGGTCTCCATTTCAATGTCAATAGAGTTGGGAGCTTCATCGTCTTCCGGTTGAGTGCCCCATAGGTCAGCTTCGTTGCTCTTAATCGCAGCGAAAAGTTCCTTCTTGGTGAGCCCATCTGGAAACTGGCGGAGCAGGCGTTGCCCACGGTCATTGATCTTCCATAGGGCGCGTTGCGGCGACTCAATTGCACCAGCCCTAGATAGATAACTGATTGCCCAGTTCACTCTGTTAGCTGGCCTGGATTGACCGGAGCTCAGGATCTCATTCCGCTGTTCGGTGGTTATCCCTTCATCATCCTGCGCTTGTTCCACGATGTCCCGGCGACGACGGAGTTCTCCGTCAGACAAAATTCGAAGAACCGGAATCATGAATTGATCCCACGTAAGCATGGCCATAAGTGAAGCTCCTAAGGATGATAGAGGGGGGCTGCTTCTATGCTACTAAATTAATGTGCGATTTTTTCTAAATCTCGTGGTTAAGGGCTTAATCGAGGGGGTGGGGGCATTGGTGCCAGAGGTGTGGTTGGTCTCGGTCTTGGTAGCAGCAACCTCCTTATCTTCTAAAGTATGGAGGCTGAAAGCTTGTCGGAGAACTTATGGTCAAGGTGGATCGGTAAAGCGACGAAATAGTAGTGTTCGGCGGTAGTACTGATGAACGCGCTGGCTTTTGGCAGAAACGACTTGGTGACGAGGGCCAGAACCTGATTGTGCAGGTTCGACTTAGTGATGGATATTTCTCTTCGGAGCAACGAAGAAAACGCGCGGTGAGTAAGTGTGTGCGTCGGTATTCGCAAAACCATCTCTTGGCTAGGGGCAGAGTTATAGGTCGTCGTCTCTATTAGGAATGTCCTTTGGTTGTCCCCAACTTTTCCGCTCTTGTTTGCGTATTAGTCTTTCAGCCTTAGCGCCTAATTCCATGCTCTTTTCAAAATAGGGTGACTTACTGATCTGAGTTGGGTATTGCATAGCGAATTCTTTTAAGGTAGGTATTCCGACTTGTAATAAAATGGAAACGGCTTTGAAATCCCACTGAACATTAAAATTAAGACGCTCTTGGGCATAAATCATGGAAAGCCCGAGCACAATGGGGTTAGCGTGAATGAAGTCAGATAAATACCCGTAGGGGTCAGGGTCAATATCTACGTACGAGGCAACGAGCTTCCTCGGGTCGAACTTAGGATTTGCACGCATCCCCTGCGCGCTACACCAATCTGAAAAGAACTTGATTAGCCTTCCTTTAGCGGTCGGGTTATTATTCCAATTAAAATCTCTGAGCCCCTTGTTGTGGATTCGGTACATCCGCTCCAAAAATTCTTGGTCATCATTTGGGGGTGCGAGATTTGAATAGAGGAAAATAGCTAAGCCCTCTAAACCCGATCGCGCGAGCGTGCTGGCAGATAGTGGAGTGTAACCGGGTTCGTTTAGCTGCTTTGCCTGCTCGGCGGTGGCATATAGCGTAACCCGCGAGGGCAGAGAACTTTTGCTGTTTTAGTGCATGCCGTAAAGGATCCGGTAGGTTTTCAGTGCCGTTAGTCGCATCATAGTTTGAAAGATTTGGCCGTAATCGTTCATACGGGCTGCTACAAACGACTAAATTGGCTTGCCTGGCGAAGTCAGAGGCTAGGGTCATCAATTTAAAATGACGGTTCAGGGCTCGGTCACTTAGATGAACGGCGTAAATATTCATTATCTTTCCTGCTATCTACTTTGTATCCTCATTTTGCGACGTGCAAGTTTTACTTATTGTAGAAAGAACGTGTTGTAAAAGCAGAGAAGAGGTATTGAACCACTTTTGGAAACACTTTTTCGTCGGATTTAGTTGTTAGTGTAGATAAATTGATGGTCGTGGGCGCTGTGCTTGAAAAGATAACAGTGGTATGTCGAGTGATAGGACCCAGCTGGCGATTAGCAAAATACCACCGGAACGGTATCCGGTGGAATTGTTGGTCTGTTGGAAATTCCTTTTTGGACTTTCAGGGTAGCTGTTAGTTGCGCTCCGCTTGTTAGCGGAGGAGGCCGGCTGCCTTCGCTGCGTTGTAGATGCCGCCGAGGCCAATGAGGGCGAGGACGGTCCACAGGATGCCCCAGGTTGCCTGGGTGGCGTAGTAGGCCTGTTCGCCGGTCGTGCCGAGGTCGCTGATGGAACCGCTACGAAGGATGCGGCTTCCTGGGCCCTGGGCATGGTGCCAGTGCCCTCAGTGGCGAAGATGCCGATGGCCTGCAGGCTGTGGATACCGTTAGTGATGGCGCCACGGTCGGCGTACTCGTTGGAGACGGACGGCGTGTCCTCCGGGGCGACGGTGTCGGCCTGGGCGACGACGCCACCGAAGCTCACGGCGAGGGCGGTGGAGGCTGCGAGGAGGGATGTGGACAAAGAACGCATTGTGTGCCTTTCGAATGGTGATGGAGAAACTCCAAAACATAGAATAAAACTAATGTGTTGGAGGGTTCAAAACTGGGGTGGGAAACGGTCACGCAATGTGGCTTGTAAGGTCACGCCCGCTGTGACAAAACCTACCGTGATTCGGTAGCAGCCCCTGACTGCCAGGCTTGTTGGTAAAACCGGCTACCAGAAATACTGGTACCTTTTGTGTGCAGCCACTAAAACGCCAGCATGTTTCCGCAAAACACTCCCACAACCCCCTACCTCACAACGGACGAGTAGGGCGCGACCGGAGTGCCGGTGAGGGGGGTATCGATGAGGACGCAGGGGAGGTCGCGGATGCGCTCGACGGTGGACCTCATACCGAGGCCGTGGCTCGTGCGTCTGGCAATGATGTTTGTGGCGTGATGGCGGCCATGGGCGCGCTGCCCGCCTCGACGTCCTCCAGAAGCTCGGCTTCACCCAGAACCCGAAGGTGCAAGACCTGAAATCCGCTGACAGTGGATTCTCCATCCAGCTGTCCGCCGAGCAGCTCGACACCATCGTCGCCGCCTTCCCGATCTTCATCGACACGGCCCAACTTACCGACGACCCCAGCTGGAACAAGGTCCCCGCTGCCGCCGACGGCCGCGCCTTCGTTGTCGACGGCGACATCGCCAGCGCCTTCTCCCTCGGCATCCCCGAGGCCACGACCTACGCCATCGAGAAACTCACCCCGATGATCGAACAGGCCACCAAGTAAACCCAAAGGAAAAAGGGGCAGCTCACACGATGAGCTGCCCCTTTGTGCTGGGCTCTACTAGATCAGACCAGCCTGCTGGGCAGCGGTGTAGATTCCGGCGACACCAATGAGAGCAAGGGCGGTCCAAAGGAGGCCCCAGCCTGCTTGGGAAGCGTCCCACGCTTGGTCAGCTCTCATTCCGAGATTGTCCACAGATCCGTAGATCATATCTTCGGCACCTTCGGTGTTCGGAATGGCTCCCGATCCACTTGGATCCGAGCTCGAAACACGTGTTGTGTAATCCTCGCTTACTGGCTCTGCGCTTGCGACTACGCCGCCAAAGCTAACGGCGAGAGCGGTGGAAGCGGCCACGATTGACCGAGAAAATGTATTCATTTTAAATCCTTTCTGGAAGCTTGTGTCAGGGTACGCACAGGCTATAGGAAAAAGATGGCGGTGGGAGTAACAGAATGTGGGCGCATTATGGGGTGGGGCGTTGAGGGTCGTTATGATGTTTTAGCGCGTGCTTCTGTTTTGGTGGGAGATCGTGCGCTTTGTACGGATGCGCTGGGGAAATATGCGCAGAACTGTATCCTCGAGGACGGGCATAAAAAGGCGCCGCCTGTCCAAAACTGGCCTTTCCTACCGGATGAGGAAGGGGGCAGTTCGGGTGGCGGTGCCTGTTTGTTGGTGGGTTCTACTTGATGAGGCCAGCCTGCTGAGCCGCGGTGTAGATTCCGGCGACACCAATGAGAGCAAGGGCGGTCCAGAGGAGGCCCCAGCCGGCCTGACTGGCAGCGTAGGTCTGTTCACCGGTCATCTTGAGGTCAGTGATGGAACCCGAGGCCATTTTCATGGCTCCCTCTGTCATAGGCATGGCACCCTGGCCATTCTTGAAGAATTCGATCAGTAGCTCCCCGCCCTGGTATGCATCATTGTCGAAGGCACGCGTTGCGTAATCCTCGCTTGCTGGCTCTGCGTTTGCCACTGCGCCACCGAGGCTGACTGCGAGAGCGGTGGAAGCGGCCACGATTGACCGGGAAATTGTATTCATTTCGAATCCTTTCTGAAGGTTGATGTCAGACCTTACACAGTTTATAGGAAAACGGCGGAATGGGGAAGAGACTAATTGGTTCTACTGTTTCTTTGTGGGGGTAGTCATGATGGGGAGAGCGTATCAAGTTACAACTTTGGTGCGGTGCGTTGTGTGTGGCGATGACGTTTCAGTGCTTCTATCTTCGGTGGGGGATGACGTGCGATGTGCGGATGTGCTGGACGGTCTTACATCTTGGGTAGGCATACACCGCCTTCCCTGAACTACCCCTCCCTATTGAGTGGGGAGGCGGAGGAGTCCGGATGGCGGTGCGTGCTTGTCGGGTGGGTTCTACTTGATGAGGCCAGCCTGCTGGGCCGCGGTGTAGATTCCGGCGACACCAATGAGGGCAAGGGCGGTCCAAAGGAGGCCCCAGCCTGCTTGGGAAGTGTCCCACACCTGGTCATCGTTCATTCCGAGATTATCCATGGATCCGGCGGCCATTTTTATGGCCCCCTTGGTGTTCGGAATGGTTCCCCATCCACTTACATCCGATCTCGAATCACGTGTTGCGTAATCCTCACTTACTGACTCTGCGCTTTCGACTACGTCGCCAAGGCCGACGGCGAGAGCGGTGGAAGCGGCCACGACTGACCGAGAAAACGTAATCATTTCAAACCATTTCTGGAGCTTACTGACAGCTGGCTCACAGTTTATAGGATTTTGACGTCACAGGTAGTGAAAATGCTGAAATTGCTTTTTCTGGGCTAACTATTTGGTGGTGGTGTCGACATCGGGCATGGGTTTGTCGTGTCTTCGAATGCGACTTGTATTGCTCGTCAAAAAGGGGCAGTTCGTTTGAACTGCCCCTTTTTGCCTTATTAGATAAGGCCTGCGCCCTTGGCTGCGTTGTAGATGCTGCCGAGGCCAGCGAGAGCGAAGATGCCCCAGCCGGCCTGGGTGGCGGTGACGCCTCGTCACCGGTCATGCCGAGGTCGGTGACGGAACCGCCGGCCATCCGGCCTGCTTCGTAGGTGTCGGGCATGGCGCCGTAGCCGTCCTTGTGCATGTGTCCGATGAGGCGGCCGATTTCGTAACCGTAAGCCTGGTTACCGGTCCAGCCACCGCCGAAGGCGTCGCGGGTGGCGGTCTCCGGTGCGGGCTCGACGGAGGAGGTATCCTCTGCCGTTGCGACAACGCTGCCGAGGCTGACGGTGGCTGCGGTCGTGGCAGCGACGAGGGAGCGGGTGAGGGTGCTCATTGTTCTAATCCTTTCAACAGTTGCGTGACAGATGGGTCACAGCCTATAGAAAAAGAACTTAATGAGCATTAACTAAATTGGCATTACCTGAACAATGTCCGTTTACCAGGTTTTTTTTGAGCGGGATGGGTGCCCCCACTCCCACATTCTTATGTTCTATTAGGGAAGCGGGTCTGATATTGGGTAGGTTACTTGGCCTCATCCTGCTCGTTGGCGTCGGTGGTGTCGGTGCAACTGGTCGCCTCCTTGATGGCGTTGTAGATCTCGTCGGCGTTGGGGGCGCCGTCTTCCTTGAGGGGCTTGAAAAAGCCAATGAGTTTTCGGTTCATGTGGCCAATGTACAGGAGGGCGGGTGCGCGAGTGGGGCGCTTGTCGAACGCGTGTGTGGCGTGGAAAAACCCCACCGCCCGGCACCACGGTGAGTGGCGGGGCGGTGGGGCGTCGACAAGCGTGAGGCATCGAGCTTTAAGGGAAGCGGTCCGGAGGACCGGAGGTGTTAGTCCTTAAGCACTCCCTTCTTTAGGATGATGTTGCCGTACTGGGCGGTCTCACCGGTGATGACGGTGACGTAGGCGTTGGCGGCGTGCTCATAGAAGGCGAAGCGCTCAAACATCTTGGGTGTCGCGCCGGGGTAGACGGCCTGGGTGATTTTCTTGTACTCGGGCCAGATGGTGGGCGTCGGGTCGTCGCCGACGGTCTCCATAAGGCCGTACTGCCAGTCGTTGTACTGGTCGAGGGGCATGAGCTCAAGGGTGGCCTTGAGCAGGGCGGGGATGCCGAGGCCGTCGGCGCGCAGGACGCGGTCGGCACAGCCGGACTGCGGGTAGTGCGCGTCGGTGAAGACGATCTCATCGCCGTGGCCCATCTCCGCCAGGTCCTTGAGCAGGTCGGGGGAGAGAAGAGGGGAGATGCCGCGAAGCATTGGCTTATGCCTCCTTCGAAGCGACGATGCCGTGCTTGAGGGCGTAGAGGCCGTAGGAGCCGACGGCGGCGAAGCAGACGAGGACGAAGCAGAAGCCGATCTGTGGGTTGGTGATGTCCTGCAGGTGCCCCTGGATAAGCGGGGCGATGGCACCGCCGTCGATGGCCATGACCAGCCCGGAGGATGCGAACTTCGTGTCTTTGCCCACACCGGTCAGGGCGATGCCGTAGATGGTGGGGAAAAGGAGAGAGATGCAGCCGGATAGGGCGGCGATGCACAGTGCGCCGAAGATGGAGCCGGAGAGGATGCCGATGAGGGTGAGCACCATGCCGAGTCCACACATGAAGGTGAGAAGGGTGCGACCGTCGTACTTGCCCATGAGCCACACCATGACAAACCGCATAACGAGGAAGAACAGGAGGGAAATTTGCAGCCACCAGCCGGCGGTTTCATTGGATGCGCCGAGCGTGTACTGGATGTAGAAGGGGATGAACGTCCAGATGCAGGTCTGTGCGGCGATGTTGAAAAACTGGGCGATGACGCCGAAGCGGTACGTCTTGTTGTTCCACAGGCGGCCAACAACACCCTTTTCCACACCGGTGTAGTCGGTTTCCTCCATGCGCTTGTTCTTGGGGATCTTCACCAGGAAGATGGACAGGGCGAGAGCTGCGTAGAACACGCCGAGGATGATGTAGGGAATCATCACCTTTTCCAGCTCACTGGAGGTCTGGGCGAGGACTTCGGCCTCACTCATGCCCTGCTTGTCAATGGCTTCGGTGATGTGCGGGGCGACGAACAGGGTCGCCATGAGAACGCCGAGGTTGGAGCCGATCGGGTTGAACGCCTGCGCGAAGTTGAGGCGGCGGGTGGCGTTGTGCTCAGGTCCCAGGGACATGACGAACAGGTTCGCGGAGGTCTCCACGATGGAGAGACCACCGGCGAGCACGAACAGTGCGAGGAGGAAGGTGCCGTACTGCAAGCTCTCGGGCCTGCCCGCACCGGAAGGCCGGGACGTCCTGCAGTTTATCGCATCCGTCTTCCCGTGGAGCCGGTTACTGTACAGCTCCAACTGGCCAGTCGTCCTGACCTATTCCGGGGTCCGCGAAAACCTCGCGCTCCTTCGTGAGACCTTCGAGGATTCCCCCCTCGTCTTTACTGAAAACGCGGTCCGCGTCTACAACCTTGAAAGGACCTCTTCATGCTGAAGGGAACAATCTCCCCGTCGATTACGCCTATGAATAAAGACGGCGCCATCGATTACGGCGCTTGGGGCGACCACCTCGACCGCCTCATGAACGCCGGCATTCACGGTATCCTCATCTTCGGCTCCATCGGTGAGCTCTACTCGATCCCCGCCGAGGAAGAGAAGACCGCCATCGCCTGGGCCTGCGATCACGTCGCCGGCCGCACGGCCCTCCTCGTCGGCACCGGTGGCAACGATGTCCGCGAGGTCATCGACCTGACTAACTTCACCCATGCCAGGGGAGCTAATGCCACTGTCATCGTCAGCCCCTTCTACTTCGGCCCGAGCCCCGATTTCGCCATTGAGTACTTCGCCAAGGTCGCCGGCTCCACGGAGTCCCCGATCATTCTTTACAACTTCCCCGATCGCACGGGGAGCGACCTGAACGCGGGGATCGTCGAAAAGCTAGCGAAGGCCAACCCCAACATCATCGGAGTCAAGGACACGATCGATTCCATCGCCCACAACCGCACCCTTATCCACGCGGTGGGCGACAAACTCTCGATCTTCTCTGGCTTCGACGAGTACTACGTTTCCAACCGCATCGCCGGCGGCGCGGGCGTCATCTCGGGCCTCACCAACATCGTCCCCGAGATCTTCGTCGCGATGCACGAGGCCTATGAATCCGGCGACTACGCTGGGGCCCTCGCCTTCGCTTCCCGCATCTCCGGCTTCATGCGTCTCTACGCCGTTGGCGATAATTTCATCCACACCATTAAAACTGCCGTTCGCCTGCGCACCGGTTCCGACATGTTCACCGGCACACGCGAACCTTACCTCTCACTCACGGGCGAAGAGGTAGACCAGCTCCGCAACCTTATCGACGAAGTCACTGCGTAACCCACCGTTTGCCGTTTTTATCGAAGTAGGCTATGCTAGCTGCGGTGGTTACCTTCTATGGTGGTGGGTAATCATGGTGTTTATAGCGCGTGGGGTGGGTTCCAGGGTGGTGCCTGAGAACCACATACGCCCCGCGCGTTCCTTTCTGGGCGTGGTGGCCCATGTAGAAACGTGCCCGGTTTTACCCGGGCACGTTTCGCATATCAGCAACAAAAAGATAGCCCCAGCTAAAAAACTGGGGTCAGAGCCTATTTGCCTCTTCGGCTTGATGGTCACAGTATACCCCAGCGCATATGACACAATATCTCTATGGCAGAAAACTTTCTGGAATCCATCGGCCTCCTCCCGGACCGCGACGCAGACTTTGAGCTGGTCTCCGGCGTGGATGTCCTCGCCATGGATCTGAGCGCGCGCCCCGTCAACGGCCTCACGCAGTGGGGCATTTGCCCGGATCCGTCCGGCGCGAACATCGGTTACGCGGTGTCCACGGAGGACGTCGGCCTCGAGCTCTTCTCCATCCGCGCGACCCAGACTAACCGCGCGCTTGTCCGCCAGCTCACCCCGGGCCTTGCCGAGGTGCAGGTGGTCAACGAGGGCGAGGAGGTGACCGGCAAGGTCCTCGTCGCGGTGGATGATCCGGCGGTCTACCCCGATCCGACGGGCGAGGATCCGTTCCTGCCCGCTGCCGAGTACCGCATTGGTGCGCTGGCCGTGGAGATGCAGGTGTTCGACACGGTGGAGGACTGGCGCGCTACCCAGGAGCCTGTCGACGCCGACGGCCAGCCCGTCTACCTCGGCCCCGGCTTCATCGCCAGCCCCTGGCTTTTCGAGCTCGCGAGCAACCCTCAGGCCATCGACCGCGCCAACCCGATTGCCGTCCTCAACGCGGAGTGCGGCGAGGTGGAGCGCGTCACCAACGCCCTGACCGGCAAGGATTGGTTCAAGGTGGAGATCGACTGTGGTTTCCCCATTACCCTCGGCATGCCGGCGGATGCAGATCCCGCGCCCGGCAAAATTGTCGATGGCCAGGTCTTTCTCACCGGCTCCACGGGGCACTGGTACGCATAATCACGCTCCGCATCACCCGCCTCGTCGGCTCCACACACCAAATTCCACGCCTGGGAGTAGTACACGAGCGTTTTCAGCTTCATTTTCCCTGCATTCCTAGGCTCGCCCAGCGGCAGAGGCTCCAAGCTGGGTCCCTTAACTGCGTAATTAGTTCGGTTTTTGGGGTAATTGTTGCGTTAGCGTTCCCGGGTGTGGCCTGAGGAGATGTATGCCACTCGGCCTCTCCCGCAGCATCGATGACAAAACCTAGACGGATTCGGCCACCCTTTTTGCGGGCCGGAGGCCCTCCCCAGGTGGCCAAACCTGCCACCTCATAAAGCGCTACCTTTTGCTTGTTCCCCGGAGTACACCGTGCAGAAACCCCAGGTCGCCACGAAAAGCCCCCTAAACCCCGGCCTCCACTTCATCCCGCGTCGGAGTGTCCGCACCGACCCGGGTGACGGTGATGGCGGCGGCGGTGGCGGCGAACTCCAAAATGGGCCGCCACTCGTCCTCGCCCAGCCCCAGGATCCCGTCCCGGTCCAGCCCGAGCCGCTCAAACTCGGCCATGAGCGCCGCCATAACCGTGTCA
The DNA here is from genome assembly GCF_001815555.1 of Corynebacterium sp. HMSC073D01. Classification (NCBI taxonomy): domain Bacteria; kingdom Bacillati; phylum Actinomycetota; class Actinomycetes; order Mycobacteriales; family Corynebacteriaceae; genus Corynebacterium; species Corynebacterium sp. HMSC073D01. The sequence continues at coordinate 29,874 of NZ_KV821035.1, forward strand.
CCTGCACCGATGGTGTCGGAAACGTCCACCTGCGGCGCCGCCACCTCTAACGTGCCAAAAGGCGCGCGCACGCGGATGCCGAATCCGCCGAGCGTCGTGATGACGACGGGCACCTCGGACACGTTGCCCATGAATTCCTCCTCGTCATCGCTCATTTTGAGCACGGTGACGTGGGGGAGCATCGTGCCGAGGAATTCCCGGTGGGTGGGCGTGTTGTAGTTGGGACGGATGTTCGGATCAAGGCACACGACAACGCCGTTCGCGGCGCAAGACGCGCAGGCCGCCGCGTACCTGCTCGCTGCGGGCTCTAAACTCAAAGAAACCGTGCCGAAGCACGCATATCCCGAGGTCGCCGCGACGGGTTCAGCGAAGCGGTCGGCGGTGCCGTCGGTGTAAAACTGGTAGGACGCGGAGCCGTCTTCCGCCAAGGACGTAACAGCCAGAGTCGTGGGTTCGTGCCCGCGCAAAACCTGCGACGTATCAACGCCTGCGCCAGCAAGCGCGTCGACGAGGTTTTGCCCGAACCCGTCCGTCGACAAGCGAGAAACGAACCGCGTGTCACAGCCGAGCCGACCGCACGCCCGAGCGACGTTGAACGGCCCGCCGCCCAGCGACGGCACGAGCGGCGCGAGCTTCTCCGCAGAGGAGGGGACGAGATCGATCAGGCCTTCGCCATACACGGTGATCATGCCTTCACCGTACACTGGGGTCATGCCCTACCGCCCGCGTTTCCACCTCACTCCTCCTACCGGACGTCTCAACGACCCTAACGGTCTTACGCTTGTCGACGGCTCCCTCCACGTTTTCTACCAGCACGACCCCGCCTTTGGTATCGGTCCCAAGAGGACTGGCTGGGGGCACGCGATCCTCAAAGATCACCTCTTGCGCCATTACCCCGATGCCCTCTACCCGGATGCCCCCTACGACAAAAACGGCGTCTACTCAGGCGGTGCGGTAGTCACGGAAACAGGTGACGTCCAGCTGTTTTATACCGGCAACGTGAAGGAGGACGGCGTCCGCCACGCCACGCAGAACCGCGTCTTCGTGGAGGACATCGACGGCCCCGCCGGCGGCTACTACCGCCGCGACCCCGCCAATCCGCTCATCGACGGTCCCGCCCCCGGCTACACCAACGACTACCGCGACCCCCAGATCGTCCGCCTTGCCGACGGCACCTACCGCATGGCCCTCGGCGCCCGCACCGAGGACAACAAGGGCGCGATCGTCATCTACACCTCCCCGGACCTGGAAAATTGGACCTTCCAGGGTCACGTCGACTTCGTCGACGTGGAAGATGACGCCTACATGTACGAGTGCCCCAACCTCATCCGGCTTCGCGACGCCGCCGACAACCAATGGTACGACCTCATCGTGTGGTGCCCACAGTACGAGGACCGGGATGAGTGCGTGTGGGCCGTCGGCAAGCTCGACGGCCTCACCTTCACCACCGACAAGATCCAGCTTGTTGACCACGGCTCCGATTTCTACGCCCCGCAACTTATCGAGCGCGACGGCGAGGCCCTCATGCTCGGCTGGATGGGCCTGCCTGGCAAGGACCCCGACACCACCCTGAAGGCCGAGGGCTGGCTGCACTGCCTCACCCTCCCGCGCCGGGTCTACCTCTCCGGCGGCGAGCTCTACCAGGAGTTCATCAGCCCTGTCGAGCCCCAACACGAACACCCCCTGGTCCGTTGGGACGCGCAAACCCGCACCCTCTCCGTCGGCCCCCAAAAGGCCCAGCTCCCTGAAGGCGTGGACCCCGACCCCCAGATCCTTCACGACGGCTGCGCCCTCGAGGTCATCGCCGGCGGCGGCCGCCTCGCCTTCGCAAACGTGGTTCTCTAACGCGCGCCCCGGCCTGTGGAAAACTTTCAGCGCGCCTCCCGAGTTATCCACAGTTTTTTGACGCTTCCTTTGCAGCCTCCCCTACGCGCTTTATTGTGTGTGGCATGACCGCTTTAACGGATTGTGCTTCCCTCCTGTCGCAGGCGATGGTGATCGCCGGGGAGGCGTTTGGCATGTCCAAAAAAGCACTCGTCCGGACAGGCTACGATAAGACAACCGCCCATACCATCCACAAACTTGCGGGCATCTACTATGGGCGCACCAACAACCCCCGCCGGCAAGAACGTGCACGCACCACCGCCCGCGAAACCGGCTGTAGCTTCGCATCGCTGAAGGCTATTGAACGGTTTGTGGCGAAGCTCCCGAAGAAGCATGCGTGGACGATCCGTGAGGC
>NZ_KV821036.1:0-41817 GCF_001815555.1 Corynebacterium sp. HMSC073D01
CTTGTCGGTCGCCGTGGTGCCATCAGGCAGCTCAACTACGACCTTAGCATTCGGCTCGGTTTTGCCCGTGATCTCAGTGTCGCCTTCAGTAACCGCGTTGACCTTCGGCTTTTCGGTGGTCTTCTCCACCGGCGTAACCGGCTTCGGCTTTGCCGTGAACTTCAGGTTGATCGTCTCGGAGGAACCATCCGGGTACTTAACCGTGACCGGGATTGTTGCATCCGTGTTCGTCTTGATGTCAGCCTTCGGGGTGACCGATACCTCACCGGTAGTCGGGTCGACCTCAACAGTCCAGCCCTCCGGGATTTTCGCCGTTTCGGGGATTTCGAAGGTGGTCTCCTTCGGCAGATCCTTGTCGGTCTTGACAGGTACCTTCTTCTTCGTACCGGCCTGGCCGGTAGCATCCTCGTAGCTCGGGCTGTAGGTTTCGGCGTCATTCGCTGTCACCTTTGCCTCAGCCGGATCGGACTGCTTCTTGTTCGGGGAGGTAGCAACAGCGGTGACCGTGTCGTCCTTCTTCAGCGTGACACCCTTGGGCACGTCAACGCTGTAGTTGCCATCCTTGTCAGCGGTTGCCTTAACCTTCTTGTTGCCAGGCAACGTGACCGTAACTTCGGCACCCTTTTCAGCCGTACCGGTGATCTTCTTCGCACCTGCAACAGGCGCGTTGACGGTAGGCTTCTCCGTCTTGGCAATTTCATCGGTGACCTCGACCTCGGCGTAGACGATCTGCTCGCCACCGTTGGCCTCCTTCACCATGACGGGCACGTAGTACGTGCCCTTCGGCGTCCCCTTCTTTTCCTTAGTATCCGCCGTCGGATTCAGCGTGAGAGAGCCATCCGAGTTCACGGTTACCCACGGGAACTGAGCCTTGTCGGCCTCGGTCATAGTGTAGGAAGCACCCTCGAGGGTCTTACCGTCGGCAGTGGGCACGTCTACCTTGGTTTCCTCACCCTGCGGAGCCGTGGTCTTCTTGTAAGCAAGACGCTTAGTCACAGGCTTGGCATCGTCCTTGACCGTGAAGGTTGCCGTGGTGGTTTCGGTCGTCCCATCTTTGTAGGTGACCTTCACCGGGAAGGTGTAGCTGCCGGGGGCAGTGCCCTCCTGCGGAGTCCAGGAAACCTCACCCGTGGTCTCATCCACGGTCCAGTCAGCATCGTCAATGCCCTCAACGCTGCCGGCCTTCTCGTACTTAGTTACGTTCTCAGCCCCAGCGGCCTTCTCGTTACCGGCCTCATCACGCGTGGTGATCTTCGGCTGGACCGATGCCTTCTCAGTGGGCTTTGCCTCGGTGTTCTTGTAAGAGACATCGAACTTGTCACGGTCTTCGGCAGTCGGCTCATCCGACGGGCGAGTGGTTTCATCACCGTAAACAAAACGGGCAATGATGTCGTCGTAAGAATTGTCAGCGTAGGTGACACGAACCTTGACATTCTGGACTTGACCCTTTTCAGCATTCCTCATGCGGATGCCGACTGGGATGTCGCTCTCCATGCGATCCTCATCAAGACCGGCAACTGCACGCAGGCTCTTCATTTCTTGGGTCGTGTCTTGTGAGGTTCGAGGGTCGGAAATGTGGGAACCGCCTCGAGGTCCACCGGCCCAACCAGCCTGATCCTTCACTAGCTTTGCTCCGGTTCCGAAGTAGCTCTCCCCTTCAATACCGGTGACCTTGACGCTCTTAATTTTTTCTTTCGGGATATCTGCGATGTTCGCGATACGTGCAATGTTTCGGATATTCGCGCAGCTCAGACCAGAATTATCGATCTCTTCCTGATTATCGGTGGAGGGACCGCAGTCAGTACCGATGTGAGTATCTTTGAAGCCACCATTTCCGTCCGGAATTAGCTGGATGTACGTGGTCTCGTACTTTGGGCTGAACTTAGCAGCATCAGAATCCGGGCCGTTCATGCTGACAGCGACGGAGTCAGCGGCAACCGGGGCACCGTTCACGTAGAGCGTTGCGGTGTAAGTGTCATTGCCGGACTTGGTAAGCGTTGCCTGATCCGGAACGGTCAGCGTAGCAGCCTCAAAGGGGTTGTTGATGTTGTAGCCAGCGGGGGCAACATCAATGCGGTCCTTGCCGTCAACCTGGACGACCTTGCCGTTCTTGTCGGTCCACTGGATGTAGGCTTCTTCGCCACCATTCAGGAGTGCCTGAATCTTCGGGGTGACCTTATTGCCTGCGTAGACAACGTCTTCATCGATCTGCAGATCGGTGTTCTCGGGGTCCGAAACGAGGCCGAAGTGCATGTTTGCCAAGCTGTGCCGAGCATCGCGCCAGAGCTGCGGAATGTTCATCGTGGCAGTCGGATCACCGAACATTGGTGCCGGGTAGGAGGAGTATGCAGGCTGAGTAACCCACTTACCATCGCGCTTTACCTGGACGAACTGGTAGAGGAACTCGTTGTCAAAGTCCTTCTTTTCAAAGCGTGCGAAGTAACGGCCCTTGTCATCGGTCTCCGCAGCAACGGTTTCTGCGATGAAACCGGGGTTGTTCTTCAGCAGCTCCTGCTGAGCCTTAATGCGCTCGCCGCGCGGGAGCTTCTCAAGCTTACGGAATTCTGCTACACCCTTATTAGTGAGAATGGAAGTGACGACGCGGGCTTCGCCCTTATCTGCCATGTTCTCAGCAGTGGACACAGGGAAGGTGATAGTGCCCTGCTCAGTCTTGCCAGTCTCCCACCACACACGGCCTGAAACGGAGCTACGGTCTGCAGAAGACCAGGTATCGCCGGGGTAGCCGGCCTCATCCACGCGGATGTCTGGCTTACCGTCCGCGTCCTTCTTCACCATGAGGTCAGAGGGCATTTCGTAGGCGAAGATGCCAGTGAAGGTAAAGGACTGCGGAATGTTCGGCCACCAGCCCGCGCCACCGTTGGATTCATTCATGAATCCGGGCTGCACACCCGGTGCCTGGCGAAGCGTGTACAGATCGCCGCCGGCAGGTCCCTTCTGGCCTGGGGCAATCCACAGGCGGATGCGAACAACGTACGGCTTGGCGTCAAACTCGTGCGTCACGCCGTTCTTATCCACGACCTTGGGGTAGTGGAACACGTACGAACCCGGGCCACCTGCAGTGCCGGGGATATCGGCGGTCTTAGCGCTATAGACAGGAGAAACCCAGCCGTCTTCATCCATCCACTGGCTGTATACCGTGTAGCCGTTCAGGCGCTCATTGCCCTGGCCGACCGTGGAGAAGTCACCGGTGGTGGAGGAGTAAAGACGACCGCCGACCATGCCACCGTGGGTAAGGCCACGCTTGCCTTTAACTAGCGCGTAGTTGCCAAGCTGGTCCATATTGGTGATTGCCTTTGAGGCAATACCATCAGCGGGGATCGGGGCACCTGCGGTTTCTGCGGGTTGTGGCGCGTCTGCTTCTGCAGCGCTTGCGACTGCAGGATTAATTGTTAGAACTGTGGCCGGCGCAACCTGTGCTACGAGAGACAGGGCCACCAGGCCGGCGGCGATGGAGATACCCTTGCGCCGCTTTCCGTAGGCTCGTTTAGCCATGTTAAATTCTTCCCTCCTTGGAGATTTATGTGAACGCGGCCCGTCAAAACCACGTTCGCGTCGCTAGATCTTCCGCGCCAGCTAAGGGCGGTCAATCCGTTGCAGTTGTCTGGTCCAACTAACACGACTGGGTACAAGTGTAACCCAGTTTATTTTCAGCCGCAATGTACCAATTTCATATTTTTACAGTTAATTTGAATATTTCTTTCTGGGGATGAATAGCCTCCATTAAGGTGTTTGCACTGTTACTCTGGCCTTTTATTGCAGGCTAAAGGAAAAGTGTGCATCCTTCCCAGGTGAGCTATGTCATACAGGTACCCGGGGGCAGCTTTCTCAAATAGGTCTAAATTTATTTGTCGGCGGGGGGAACTACCCCAAAGCGGAGGGAAAAATTCTCGCGCGAGTGCGGTAAGGGGCTGGCGGGGGGACGTCGACAAGCTAAACGGTGAGGACCGACCCGTCCCACGTGGCGACCGCCCCGCGCGTGAACGGGGAGCCCTTGGTCTCCACATCGGCGACCCGGAACCACTCCGCGCGGACATCCTCGCGGGTGACCGTGACCAGCATGTATCCGTGCGCATCCAACTCCACGTGGCGGACATGGGGGTTGACACTGCGGACGTAGGAGGCGAGGCCCCGGGACGTGGCGCTGCCGGCGGGCAGGCGCAGCTTATCGTCCACATTCGGCGCCGACACGGAGGTGCAGACGAACTCGGGGGCGATGGCTCCGGCTCCTTCGTCGCCGGAGCCGCTGGGATCGCCGTCGCCGGAGCCGCTTAAGCGGAGTTCGTTGGCCCATTCCGAGTGGATATCCCCTGTGAGGAACACACACCCGGGCGTGCGGGAGACAAGCTCCAGCAGACGCGCGCGCTCCGCCTGATAGCCATCCCACTGGTCGGGGTTCAGCGGGAGGCTCCCCATGCCGTGGCCGAGGTACTCCGTCAGCGGCGTGCCGAGGATCTGCAGCGGGGCCATCATCACCGAGTTGCCGATCAGCTTCCACTGCGCATCCGACGTGGTCAACTGGTGGGTGAGCCACTCGAACTGCTCGGACCCCAGCATCTGGCGGGTCGGGTCGGAGGACTTGAAGCGGGCGGGGGCGCTGCGATATGTGCGCAGGTCCAGCATGGAGACCTCGGCAAGATCGCCGAAGCGGAGGCTGCGATAGATATGGCCACCGGCGGACGGGCTCGTCGCCCGGATCGGCATCCACTCCAGGTACGCCTGCATCGCCGCGTCGCGACGCTGAAGATCCACGCCGGCCGCCCAGGAATCGTTCGCGCACTCGTGATCGTCCCAGGTCACCACCCACGGCACCGCCGCGTGCGCCGCCTGAAGCTCGGCGTCGCGGCGGTAGCGAGCGTAGCGGGTGCGGTAATCCTGCAGCGTCGTACACTCCCACGGCGGCTCGTGCGGTCGCGTGATGCCGCTCTTGCCCACGTACCTGCCGCTGGCGTACTCGTAGAAATAATCGCCAAGGTGGAGAGCCACATCGATCTCGTCGGCGCGGCGGGCGATTTCCGAGTAGGCACCGAAATAACCGCTCTCCATGTTCGCGCAGGATGTCACAGAGAAGACGGCGCGCTCCGCGTCAGTGGGAGCGGTCTTGGTGCGACCCGTGCGGGAGGTGTCCTCGCCTGCGCGGAACCGGTAGTAGTACACCGTGCCGGGCGTAAGCCCCGTGACATCGACGTGGACGGTGAAGTCGTGCTCCTCGCGGGCGAGCGCCTCGCCGTGGCGGACGATGGTGCGGAAATCCGGCGTGGTGGACACCTCCCAGGCGACTGTTGCCACCGCCTCGTCTGTGGTAAGCCGCGTCCAGATGATGACCGCCGTGGGCAGCGGATCGCCGGAGGCGACACCGTGCTGGAAGGCGCTGGACGTTTCGTCGTACTCCGAATACTGTGCACGGGCGACACCCATCGTTGCAGCTATCGCTGTTGTCGCCGCGGCTAAGAACGTCCTGCGCGTGATCCCCATGCCCCTCATTGTGGTTGCTCAACCGCGCGGTGGCTAGGGTGAAAGCGGTGTTTTCATGAAGAGTTCACGCGGGGTTTACTCGCGGAGCCGGTAAGCGGTGGGTAGCACTTCCTGGGCTCATGCCGCCTGGGCGGATTATGCCCTAAAGAAATTTGGGCACTAGTCGCACATGTGCGACCGACGACCTGGGGAAACACGCGGGGACGGCGTACGCCACGTAGTTGTGGACGTGTGGGGTTGGTTGGGAATTGTTTCGGGCGCGAGGTGGTGGGGTTCCCCGGGGCGGCACCCTCCAAGAGTCGGCCGGATGTGATTCTCGCTTTTTGGCGAACTGGGGCGAATACGCGAAGTAAAACACGGATTTTGCCTAAAAAATTTGGGTGCCCTTGTCACATTTGCTGCCGAGCTCTCCGGCGCCAGCAGATGGTCACTGCGATGCCTTCGTGGAGGTGTAAAACATCAGCCCTGAATGTATGACCACCGGAGGGGTTTGGCTTCGGCACCTCACAGGAAACATGAAGCTCGAAAAACCAGCCCCCGGCCGCGCGTGTCCGAAGCCGAGCCTCGTGGGTTGGGCATCCGGTGCGACCGAGGAACGGTGGATAGCGTGGTTCGATGGGGCTGACCAATCGCCCGGCGGGCCCGGCGCGCGGAGGAGCTATCGAGGGACTACAGGGCAACGCTATGGTTTAGCTTGCGTAGCCAGATTAGGTAGTCAGATTCGGCCATGGACCTCCACCTACGCAAGCACATACTTTCTGTACCTACTCGTCGCGGGAGCAGTTGCGACAATGAGCTCAGATTCAATGAGACGTCGCAGGATCGGTCGGAGCGTGTTTAATTTGATCCCTGTCTGCACCGAGATTTCCTTCGCGGATAAAGGCGCTGCATGCTCAAGAGTGGCAACTACCGCGTCGTCCTTGTCGCGCCCCCATCTTCGATCAGGTCTGTCAGTGTATCTCTTTTTACAGTGACAGGCGCGAAAATACAGAGATGGGTGCGAAAATACAGAGACGAGCGCCCGAAATACAGTGACAGGCGCGAAAATACAGAGACGAGCGCCCGCTGGCTCCGCTCGTCCACGAGATCATCCGGAATACGGCCACATTCGGGGTGCCTGGGCGAATTGTGCCCACAAATTTGGGCATAATTCGCACGTTCGCTACTTAGCGCTCCGTCGACTGCTTATGGCCACTGTTGGGTTGGCGTGGGCGCTAGAGCGCACCCTGCAGGAAGGCGGCGATAGCGGCTGCCAGCGTGCCGATACCGATGACACCGAAGACGATGCCGATGATCGCCTCTGTAGAGAGCCCCTCGTCCGTCGGCTCGGGAGTGGGCTCCGGAGTCGGCTTCTCGTAGGTCGGGACGGTGGACGGCCGGGTGCGCTGCGGGGAGGCAGTGATGCGGGTCGGCTCCGTCGAGGTCGGCGCGGTGCTGGTGGTCGGCTCCTCGCTCTTCGACTTCTCCACCGGGCGGACGGCCGTGTCGACGGTCTCCTCGTTGCGGAGCAGGCGCTCGGCATCCTTCTTCTTCTCGGCAGGCGCTTCCTTTACGGCCTTCTCCAGGTCCTTGCGGGTGAGGTCGAGGACGGGGAGGGTGGCGTTGGCGGTCTGGACGACCTCGCCGGACTGGTTGACAAGGTGCGCGGTGACGGCGAGGCCGTCGCCGCTGAGCTCGCTCGGGTCGATACGGAACTTCTTCACCGACGAGTTGGCGTCCTCGGCATCGGTTTCCACGGCGCCGACGGGGTACACCGGCTCCTTTTGGACGTGGTCACCGTACTCGAGGAGGACGGAGAAGGCGTGCAGGTCAGCGCCCTTGTTGCGGACCTGGACCTCGATGAAGTTATCGTTACGCGCCTTGACCAACTCGCTGGTGACGATGTCGATGGCACCGACACCCTTGTTGGCCTCGGCGGAGACGACCTCGAGATCGTGCATCGTCGCCTCGGTGTGGTGGTGCTCCTCCTCCGCCGGTGGCGGGGTCGGCTTCACGGGCGGGGTGGGAAGGAACATCGAATCGGTGACCGTGCCGATGGGGTAGTTACCGATGGTCAGGTGCCCCCACTCGGGTTCGACGGTGTACGCACCGGTGAAGCAGCCATTCAGCGGGCACGTGTACGGGACGGTGCTCACTGGATCGGAGTTGGTGGCGAGGTGATCCATGTAGTCGAAGAAGCTCCACTGGTACAGGTAGTTCATCACGCTGACGTGGTTCGGCACGTAGTTCTTGCCGTTGAGCGGGTTGTCCGGGTAGTACCTGCCGGCGTGGCCGAAGCCGAGGGTGTGGCCCATCTCGTGAAGGATCGTGTTGCGGACGTGGTCGGAGTTCATGCCCTCAAAGTTGCCGACAGCGAAGCTCGTGCCGGGCATCTGGCCGAGGCCACTGATGCGGACGGGGGTGCCGGTTGGTTCGCCCCAGAGGTAATCGACAAGGGTGCCGAGGCGGAAGACGGACTGGCGGGCGCCTTCGACAAGTTTCAGCTGGTCTTTCAGCTTGCCGTGGTCGCCGCCGCCGTCGTAGGTGCCGAAGTAGTACTTCTCGTAGTCCATCCGGGGGCCGCCGAAGCCGCCGGCCTCGCGGGGCATGCCGAGGACCATGTCGCCGGCATCGATGTGCAGGTTGATGCCATGATCGTCGAAAAGCTTAACGAGGTCCTCGAGCGCCTTCATCGTCGGGGCGTGGGAACGGGAGTCGAGGCCGGTGCAGTAGGAATAGTCGGTGACCTTGTCGACGTCCGCGCGCGGGCGACCGAAGGCGTCGAGGCAGCCCTGCGTTTCCATCTCCGATTTCATCCAGTTGAGCTGGAGGAAGATGTCCTTCTTGTGCGGGTCGGCGCCCCAGGCCTGCAGTGGGAGGGTTTGGCCGTTTTCGAGCGGCACGCCCATCGTCTCCCAGTCATCGGGGAGCCCGTCGCCGTCACTGTCCAGGGCCGATGGCGGGATGGTGAAGGTGAGCTTCACGGTCATCGTCATGCTTTGGTCGGGGTCGAGGCGGAGGAATTGCAAGGATCGGGCCAGGTCGTAGTAGTCAAGGCCAGGAGAAATGACGTAGGGATCTTTCCTCAGCACGATGTTGGGTTGGTTTTTCCAGTTAAAGACGTCCGAGAGAACGCGCTCCCCCGTCGCGCTAAACGACACGCGCGGGGCGTACTCGCCGCCGCTGAAGTCCACGCCGTCGGGTGTGTAATAGGCATCGCCGGAATTGTTGCCATATCCGATGCCGGTGTAGATGTCCGTCTGCATCTGCTTCGCGGTGTCGGCGGTATTCGTCACCGTCACCGTGTGCGTGTAGACATCATCGTCGAAGGCGCGGGTGTCCTCTACCTTGACGTTCTTATCCTCGTAGACGTTGACCAGCGGGTTTTCGCCGGCGGGGACGGAGAAGTTTTCTAGTTTCACTTCCTGCCCGTCGACACGGATCATCGGCAGGGATTGGATGCTCACGTCACCAGCAACCGTGCCGTCCTTGGTATACGAGAAGGAGGAGCGCTCGGGATCGGAGTTCTGCCGGAAGTCCACGGCACCGGCGCCCGACTCGACGGCGCAGGCGACGGCCAGGCTGAGCGCGGTGGCAACGGCGGTGAGTTTCTTTGCAATCTTCATTGTGTCTCTCCTACTTTCCGTTGATCCATGGTGCGTACGGTGCGATCATGTCTCTCACCTGCGGGGGCAGGATTGAGGGGTTGATGCCTACGGCGGCGACCCCGGCGGCGAGCAGCAGGAGCAGGCCGCCGACAACGCCGGTGACGATGCCGACGATGCCGCTTGTGGAGGACGAGCCGGTGTCGCCCAGTGAGCCGCCGGAATCGTCGCCGGCGACGGTGATGGTGACCGGGATGGATGTCGTCGACTTGTCGGGGTAGACGGCTTGGATGGTGGCCTTTGCCTTGGTTCCTGGGGCGGTGCCGTGAGGAGCCTGTGCTTGGATGGAGCCGTCGGCAAGCACCTGGATAGACCAGCCACGAGGCGCGTCGGTGACGGTGTAGGAGACCTGCTCCGTCGGGTTGCTGCGGGTGATGCCGGCCGCGCGGGTGGTGCCGGAGACGGCGGGGATCGTGTCGTCCTCGGCGAGGGTGCGGTGGCCGCCCGGGCTTAAGACCTGCACGTTTGCGGTGAGGGTCGTGCCCGTGCCGTCGGGGTAGGTGACCGTGACGGGGAAAGTGGCGATGGCCGGGAGGGCTGTTGCGTCGGCGGTCAGGGTGAGGGTGCCGTCCGCGGCGAGCGTCGCCTCCGTCAGCCCCGCGGGGAGCTGGCCGGGGAGGGTGAAGGTGGTGCCTCGGGGGAGCTTATCGACGCCGCTGAGTGGGGCCGTGACCTGCGTCCCGGCGCGGAGCTGCGTCTGCTCGTAGAACGGCTGCGGGGTGGCGGTGTCGACGGTGACCTCGGAGGTGAGCGTGTCCGTCGTGCCGTCGGGGTAGGTGACCAGCAGGTTTACGGTGGCCTCCGCGCCGACCGGGGCGGCGAACGGCGCGTAGACCGTGACCGTGCCCGAGGCCTGATCAACCGCAGCGATCCAGTCCGCTGGCATCTGCGAGGTGACGGTGAACGTCGTGTGCGCGGGGAGTTCCTTCGCGGTGACCGGGATTTTTACGCCGTTGCCTGCGGTGATCGTGGCCGTGGCGGGCAGCGCCGGCGCGTACGTGTCGCTCATCCGTTTGCCGATGATGCGGACGGTGAGGGTCGTGCGCTCGGGGGCGTGACCTGCACGGGTGACGGTGATGGGGACGGTGAGCGTCGTGGGCTGCGCGTCCTGGGTGGCAGCGACGGTGACCTGGCCTGTTGTTGGGTTGATGGTGATGCCCTGCGCTGCCGCCTCGGCATCCGCGCTGAGCTCGTACTTCGTGCCCGTGGCGGGGCGGCGCTCGACGGCCTGCGTGGCGGTGAGGTCCTCGAAGGGCTGGGCGCTCGTGGCGGTCTCGCCGGGGCGGACCCACACCTCCGGGTAGACGGTTCGGACCTTCGTGGCCAGCCATACGGCTGGGTCGGAGGGGTCGGCGTCCACGCTGTTGGGGTAGCCGTCGCCGTCGGAGTCGGGGTCGGCTTCGACGACTTGGATGGACGTCAGGACCACGTCAGAGGAACCATCTGGGTAGGTGACGATAACCTGAATCGTATATTCGCCAGGCGCAACGTCTGGGGCCGGGATCACAGTAATAGAACCATCCTCCGGATTTACCGCCGCCCAATTAGGGCTATACTCGCCCTTCTCAAACTTGGTACCCGCTGGCAGCCTACGACCATCCCGAGTGCTCGGAGCGGGAATAGTAGTCTGCTCGCCCTGCTCCACAACCGCACGATCGTCATACTTCGGATCAAATTCTCTCGACAGATCCTCCCTTACTGTGACGCGGACCGGAACCTCTTCGGAGGAACCATCTGGGTAGGTGACGATGACCGTTGCCATCATGTCACCCGGCCTGCTGGTGTCGACCGGATCCTTGAAGGACACCTTCGTACCCCGCGGCAGATCCTTCAGGTTAGCGATGGAATCCTCAGCCCTCGGAGTCTCACCGGTGTTTACCGTCTGATCTTTGGCCTGCGGATCGTAAATGTCGGCATTAGTCCTGTCCGAGTTGTTGTCATCTTTGCCCTGGGCGTGGCCGATTACCGGGATTTTATAGGTGGCCTTGCCGTACCTCAGATCCGGGTCTTCCACCATTAGTGTGATCGGGCCATCAACGTTAGTACCTGGGGTGACGCTAACCCTGCCGTCGGAGTCGACAGCGACCGGGATAGCATTGCCATCCTCGTCCTCGGCCGTAACCTTGGTGTCCTTATCCAGGTGGACAACCTTCAGGCCAGTGCCCTGAGCAGTATCGGTCGGCTCGACCTCCTTAGGCGCGCCCTCGACCTTGGTCTTGGGGGCGACAGCGACAGAGTCGGCGCCAACGATTGCACCGTTGTAGATGAGACGCGCGTTGTATGTATCGTCTTCTGTCACTTCTGGAACGGTCAGGGTTGCCTCTTCAAGCGGGTTAGCAAGGTTGTGACCACCGGATACCGGGATCTTCTCCTCACCCTTGGAGCCGTCGAGCTTGATCGGCTCGCCCTTGGAGTTGTACCACTGAACGTAGGCATCCTCGCCGGGGTTCGCGTACGTAGCGATCTTCGGTATAAGCCTGTCGCCCTCCTTACCGATCTCCGGATCAATCTGCAGCACGTTTTCCGTGGGCTGGTGAACAAGACCAAAGTGCATGTTCACCCAGTTGTGGCGGACAACCTGCCACAACTGCGGAATATTCATCAAGGCATTCGGCTTTCCGTACATCGGAACAATGTATGAAGAGTACGCAGGCTGTGTCACCCACTTACCACCGCGCTTGACCTGCACAAACTGGTACAGATACTTGTTGTCAAAGTCCTTCTTATTGAAACGAGCGAAGTATTCACCGTTCTCATCGGTCTCGGCCGCAACGGTCTCCGCAATGTACTCATGGTGTGCCTTCAGCAGCTCCTGCTGCTTCTTCAGACGCTCACTACGGGGAAGGTTATTAACCTCCGTGAAGGCTGCAACACCATCGTCGGTGAGAATAGACGTGATAACGCGAGCGTCGCCCTTCTTGGCGAAGTTCTCACCCGTGGAATTGGGGAAGCCAAAGTTGCCTATATCTCCCCTGCCGGTCTCCCACCAGACTTTACCGGTGACAGCACCCTTATCGCTTGCGTCCCAACCACTGGAAACACCCTTCGTGTCGACGTGGAAACGTGGGTCGCCCTCCTTGGCATACATCACATCAGACGGACCCTCATAGGTGAAGATACCGGTGAAGGTGAAGGACTGCGGAATGTTCGACCACATGCCGGCTCCGCCGTCAGCATTATTCATAAAGCCAGGCTGCACACCCGGTGCCTGGCGGATAGTGAAGAGCTCTCCACTGCCAGGACCTGTCTGGCCGGGGGCAATCCACATGCGGATACGCACGTCGTACGGCTTTGCGTTGAAGACGTGCTCCTTGCCGTTAGCATCGGTCCAGTTGGGGTAGTGGAACACGTAGGAGCCGGCTCCACCAGCGTTACCAGGAATATCATGCGTTTCAGCCTTGTAGACCGGGGAAACCGCACCGTCTTCATCCATCCACTGGGAGTACACGGTGTAGCCGGTCAGACGCTCATTGCCCTGACCGACAGTGGAGAAATCACCCGTTGTCGGGGCGTATAGACGGCCGCCAACCACGCCACCGTGGTTTTCGCCACGCTTGCTTCTAATCAGCGCGGTATCACCCACCTGATCCATATTGGTAATGGCACCCGAGGCGATGCCGTCGGCGTCGATGGCCTCGGCAGTTGGGTCGCTCGCCGGAATGGAAGGATACTCGTTAGAGGGGGCTGGGTTTTCTTGCGCCACCGAGACGCTCACCGATGTTGTCATCGGCGCAATGAGGGATAAGGCTACGAGGCCGGCGGCGATGCGTCGCTTAGTCATCGAGGATTGGTCCTTTCCTTGGGGCTGAGGCAAACCGTCAATTGCCTGCGCAAACGCCCAACAGCACAATGCTTCGCGACCGGTTTTCCTCAATGGGTGTTCACAGCTGGTCTTAATGTTAGCCCAGTTTCTTTCCAGGTGCTACACATAATTACTTGAGAATGGGGCGAGCCTTGACGAGAATCTCCTCCCACTCCTCCTCCGGATCCGACAGCCGGGTGATGGCGCCGCCCGTGCCGTAGGTGGCGACCCCTCCCTCGACGACGATGGTGCGGATGACGATAGAGAAATCCATCGTGCCCTCGGCAGTGATGTAGCCGATCGCGCCGGAGTAGACGCCGCGGGGGTGGTGCTCCTCGAGCTCGTCAAGGATCTCCATGGAGCGCTCCTTGGGGGCTCCCGTCATGGAGCCACCGGGGAAGGCGGCGCGGAGGGCGTCGACGGGCGTTTTGCCGGGGAGGAGCTCGGCGGTGATGGTGGAGACCATCTGGTGGACGGTGGCGAAGGACTCGATGCCGCACAGGACGGGGACCGTGACGCTGCCGGGGACGGCGACGCGGCCGAGGTCGTTGCGGAGGAGGTCGCAGATCATGAGGTTTTCGGCGCGGTCCTTGACGGAGGTGGCGAGGTCCCGGGCTAACTCTTTATCCTCCTTAGGCGAGCGACCACGGGGGCGGGTGCCCTTGATCGGTTTGGCCTCCAGGTGAGCGTCGACAAGCCGAAGGAAGCGCTCCGGTGAGGTGGAAAGGACCTCAGTGCCAGAAAGGCGCAGGTAGGCGGCGAAGGGGGCGGGGTGCTCGCGGCGGAGAGAGAGGTACACCGCGAGCGGATCGGCGGGGAAGGCGAAGGAAATGGAATTAGTAAGACACAGCTCGTAAGAATCACCGCGGGCAATGAACTCCTGGCAGGCTTTGATTTTGTCCAGGTACGCGGCGCGCCCGAAACGGAACGTGCGGGGCGTGCGCGGGACCGGCTCGCGGGGAACCGGGGCGGTGAGCTTTGGCTGCCACGGTGCGGTGCCAAGCGCCCAGGCGGCGCCCGTCGGGCTGACGACGATCGCGCGGGTGACCTCGATGAAACGCTCCTCCCCCTCGTAGGTGATCACACCCACCTGGCCTAAGGGGCTCGAGGACCGGATCGGCCCCACGGTATCGCCGGTGCACAGAAAACTCCACCCCGAACCATCTGAGGAATCCAGCCACGCCACATTCTCCTCATCCGCGAAACACGTGATGAACTCCTCGGGCGAACCGGAAACCGGCTGCACCCACAGATGCGGCGCCAGGAACTCGCGCATGAGCGCAAGCCCGCCGGACGAGGCAACGGACTCCGGATGGTACTGCACGCCGGAAATGGGGAGGCTGCGGTGGCGCGCGGCCATGAGCGTGCCATCCGCCGCCCACTCCGTCGCCTCGAGGGTTTCGGGGAGGTCCGTGATGGCGAGGGAATGATAGCGGGTGTGGCCCTCCGTGACCTCGCCGTGGCGGGGATGCTCAGCGCGGGTGAGGGTGGCGCCGAAGGCCATGCACATGCCCTGAAAACCCAGGCAAACGCCGAGGATGGGGGCGGGTGGATCACGGAAAATGCCCGGAAACCACGGGTACTCCTCCGGGCGGCCGGGACCAGGGGACACGATGATGCGGTCCGCATTATTAAGGTGCGCTTCGGTTACGTCCTCCGCCAGGACCACCTCCGGCATCACGCCGGCGGCCTGGAAGACCAGGTGGGCGAGGTTGTAGGTGAACGAATCGTGGTTATCTATGAGGAGCACGCGCACGGTGTTCGAGTTTAGCGGGGTTTGGGGGGTTGGGGTTTTTTGGGGTTTTTTGGGGTGGTTGCGTCCTGCGGGTTTGGGGTGGTTGCGTCCTGGGGGCGACAAAAGTTACCGTTTTGCATGGCAGCACGTTTGACCACCTGGGGTTTTAACACACTTGCAGCTGCAGACTGTTCATTTTTGTCTGGAGGTATGTGCACCCCGTATGCGGCTGCCCAAGTGACAGTTTTGGAAGCTATTTCGGTGGTTACGTGTGGGACTACTGCGGAGCGCTGGAAAAGGTAGACGTTTGTTCCTCGGCAGATGCGCCGGACTGTAATGATGGGTGAGCACCCCAGGGATATCCTTCTGCTTTTTGCCTGGGAGGCACGGGTGTGACTTGGTGCGTGGTGGTTTTTTGGCGGGGGCTGCTGGAGTGCGCGCAAACAAAATGGACCAGGATTTGAGACAGCAGATGCGACCACCTGGGGGGACCTTCGGCCCCGTAGAAAGGAGGCAAGATCCGTCTAGGTTTTGCCAGGGGCGGGTATCGCTATCGCGGGCCGTGGCGGTTTGTGGGTGTTTAGGTTGTAGCACGTAAGCACCTGGGGTATTAGATTTGCTCGGCGTATGTGAAATTCGGCCGGGTTTTGGAGGCGGGTAGGGCTCAGCATGGCTACTAAGGAATTGTTTTCCGGTTTTAAAAAGAAAAGTGCCCTCGCGGGGCACTTTTTAATGATTAACTACCTGTGGAGGAAGTTCAGCACTTGCTGGCAGAGGGCGAGCAAACCAGTCAATGCTCCGATGGTTCCGAGAACAATCGCTGCGATGTTGAGTGCATCGTCGCTCTTGGTTTCCTCAGTGACAAGTTCGGCCTTGTCACCGCTCACCTTGACCACGAGGGTATCCGCACCTGCGTGGACGCGGGTCTTCCCAGAGAATCCCACGAAACCGGCTTCCGGAATTCTTACAATGCCGTCGCCATCGACCGCGTGCCTCACGTGCACTTCACTCGAGTCCCCGGGGGCCAACGTAACCGAATCCACTGTTAAGGGCACATTGCCCTTATTGCGGATTGTGACGGGAATATCCACATAACCGTCAGAAACAGTGGGCTTCCCGTACCGGACATCGAGACCCGGCGTAGTGGCAGGAATGACAAATGTCGGCCCGTCAATCTTTACTACCTTGGCCTCCGCATTCGGCAGACCAATAGGCGTAATTTCCCAGGCCGTGGAGATATTCACCTCTCCCTTCTCCACATCATCGGCAGTGATCGTGTAGCGAGGAATGTCACACGTGTAGGACTTCCCCGGTGCGAGATTGCGGTAACGGCAGTTACCAGGTTCAGGTGGCAAGAAAGGTTTCATTCCCTCCCCTGCGATGGGAACGACATCAATCATCGCGTCGCCTGTGTTCTCCACGGTGAAGGACACGGGGATGGACTCCCCCTCACTGAGAGGCCCGACGTCAGGGACGGTGGGCGTGATGCTCACCTCCGGAACGTAGGTGCTGGGGGCATCATTTGTGAAAGTGATGTCCGCGCGCAGACGGTAGTCACCCGCGCGAATGACCAGTTCAGGCTGGATCTCCTCCTGGTAAACGTGCGCTGGCGCCGTCACGGGGACGCTCATGGTGCGACTCTCCCCCGGCGCGAGGGCATCGATGGTTACGGTCTCAGACTCCCACCCGTTTGGTAGCTTTTCGACGTTCACCTTCCCAGCAGGCAGCGTGGTCGAATCGTCATTCTTGACGGTGGCCTTCACTATTGTCTTATGCCCAGGAGTGACGGCTACGTCAGGAATTTCAAAGCCCGCGCAGAAAGACTTCAGCCATTCCTTGTTGAGCTTCTTGTAGTGGATAGCACCGTCGACACCTTCGAAGAGGACGCCGAAGTCACCATCACCAAGGTCAACCAGGTCAGAGTAGGCGTGGTAGCCCGTCCAATAGGAACGAACAACCGGCCACGTCTTGCCGTCATCACACGAGTAACGGATCGAGCCGTTCTCACGCTTTGTGGAGTTCGCGTTGGAGAAAAGCAGCTCCTTTTCGCCGATGGTGATGATGGAGGCGTTGTTACGCGGATCAAGGAGTGTTTCATCCAACTCAGGTTCCGACCACGTTTCGCCGCCATCATGGGAGTACGCCACCCACCTGGCGTTGTAGGTGTTGTGGGCACGGGAGTTCATCATCAAAGTACCGTCGGTAAGCTCGACAACCTTATTCTCATCCATGAGTGAGCCGACGGGAGTACCGTGAGTCCACGTCTTTCCGTGATCGTCAGAGTACGCTGACCAAGCGGAAACTCGTACCTGGCCTGAGGAGGGGCCTTCGATGCGACCAATCATCTGCTGGACGAGACGACCCTTGTGGGCACCCTGGGAGATCTGGATGCCGTGGCCGGAGGTAGCAAAATGCCCAAGGGCATTTTCAGGCTTCACATCCTTTGTGATGTAGCGAGTCTCCCACGTCTTGCCGTTGTCTTTGGACACATGAAGAGCGGAAGATTGAACCTTGCGGTCTTTATCATCTGCGCCTTTTCGCCCGTTCCAGAACCCGGCCTCCTTCGAGTACACGGAATGCACGAAAATGTCGCCAGTCTCTTTGTCGACGATAAGCGACGGATCGGAAAAACCGAATTTTTCACTTGCTGCACCGGGATGCCCCGCAGCAACAACTGTCACCTGTGACCAGGTTGCACCATCGTCCGTCGAGGTTTTCATGAGAATGGAATTCGGAGCTGGCGAATCGCCATGCTCCGGACGGCCATCGAAGACGGCTAAGAGAGTGCCGTCAGCCAGGCGCGCGATGCCGGGGATGCGATAGTTGGGCATAAAATCGTCGGGTTGAGCGACGACAACAGCATCGGGGGATGCAGCTACGGACTGTTCTGTGTCCTGCGCGCCTACGTCTTGGGCGGTGGCCGCAGGGACCAACCCAATTACAAGGACCAGCGTAGAGACACCTGCTACCAGCCGACGTTTGAACGTCACATCCATTTTGTTCCTTTCCATCAATGACTGCGAGTTCGACTACCTTGACCGTAACAAGTTCAGATGTCCGATGTCCTACTTTTCGTGTGTGATATTTACCTCTAGCGGCTGGTTTGGAATTCAGCCCACGGACGATGGTGAACTATCACACACAATCGTCAGAGGACTGTTGTGGGAGTGTTTTCATCGGCCCTGGGGAGGCTATCTCCACAAGTCGGCCGGATTTAGTTTTCACCCTCAGGCGAACTGGGGAAATGCAGAGGCCTAGGTGAAATCCGGCCGAGTTTTGGAGATGGGATGCGGCATAGGTGCTAGGGAATTGTTTTGGGTGCGGGGGTGGTGGGGTTCCCGGGACGGCGATCTCCACACATCGGCCGAATGTAGTTGTCGCCTTTAGGTGAACTGGGGAAATACAGTTTACGAACGCCCAAACTGGAGCCCGTCGGCGGGCGGAGGGCAGCAAAATCCGCGGAGACATCTGCATGCAATCTCGGTTGCGGACGGGAAAGATGCCCAAACCCCAGGCCGCGCCCCACCCGCAATGCATTTCGGTGTAGGTTGTAGGTTTGTCATCTTTTCGCGCGAAGGAGCTTTAGAACCGCATGTCCCTTTCTAATATTCTCGATGCCGGCGCACTACTGGAGGCCTTCGGCCCGTTCGTGTTGCCCGGCCTTGCAATCGTCGTGTTCATCGAGTCGGGATTCCTGTTCCCCTTCCTGCCCGGCGATTCCTTGCTGGTCACGGCCACGATTCTGCGCGAGACGTTCCACCTGACGGTGCCGTGGATCCTGGGGGTAGCTATCGTCGCGGCGTTCCTCGGGGATCAGGTTGGTTTCTGGCTGGGGAAGACGTTTGGCAGGCGGCTGTTCAAGGATGATGCCCGCGTGCTCAAGACGGAGTATCTGCAGCGTGCGGAGGATTTCTTTGCCAAGCATGGCCCGTTGGCGCTGGTACTTGGGAGGTTCGTGCCGATTGTGCGTACCTATGTTCCGCTAGCAGCCGGAACGGCGGAGATGCACTACACCTCGTTTGTGCGTTGGAATGTTCTGGGGGCCGTCGGCTGGGTGTGCTCGATGGTTGCGGTGGGGTACTTCCTGGGGAATATCCCCGGCATCGCCGACAACATTGACGCGATCGTCATTATTATTGTGGGGATTTCTGTCCTACCGATTATCATTTCCTGGCTTAACCAGAAGAGGAAGAAGTAAGTGGAAGGCCACTTCACCACGTTTAATGTCCTCCCCGATGGACATGTGCGGGGCTTCGACCTGCACGTGGAGAGATTGGTCTACGGTCAGCGATCGCTGTTCGGTCGGGGGCTCCCCGACGGGCTTGTCGACGCCATGCGGGAGCTGCGGGAACCAAACACCTACCGCGTTTCCTGCTTCGCGGATTCTTTCAACATAACCGCGCGGGCGATCCCCCCCTCGGAGCCGATAAGCTGCGCTTTTTATCCATTGGTGCGGGAGCTGCCCCGCGTGAAGCACGACGACCTGGCCCCACAGTGGGAGGCGCAGCGGGCGGTCGCAGCCGACGACGCGATTTTGGTTACCGGAGACGTGGTGACCGAGGGGACCATGTTCAACGTGGGGTTCATTACACCTTCGGGGACTTTGGAATGGCCCGTAGGTGAGCTTCTTCTCGGGACGACGCAGCAGCTCATTGAGGGGGTGTGGCCGTCGGTACGCAAGGAAATTCGGGCGGGAGAGGTCGAAGGGTACATCGGAGCTATCGCGACGAACGCTGCGCGCGGGGTTCGGCTCATTACGCAGATCGATTCGGCGCTCGTGACGACGCCGCGGGGTGCCGAGATCGCTGCGGACATTGCGCGGGCGTACGAAGCGATTTAGTTTTTGCAGCAGATTGGAGCGGACCCCCATTAATTTCGGAGATTTGGGACGAATCTGCTGCAAAAACTAAAAGGTGGGGGGTCCCTTGATGTAGGGCAGGCAGCGGTCGGCAGGAAACTCGCGACCGTGATTCACTTTCAGCGCGCGGCGCAGCTGAGCTAGCCAATCGTCGTTGGTGTAGGTGTAATTGGTTACGCGGACGACGAAGATGCCCTCGCACTCGAGGTCGCGCTGGCGGCTGAGCTCATTGTTGGCAGCTTCCTCCGCAGAGAGACCATACTGGCCCCACGTCTTTCCGCGGCCGTCGTACTCAATTCCGACCGAGTGTTCGCGGTTGAGGAAATCCAGTCGAGCGATGCTGACTCCCCGGTAGTTGGTGATCGTCACTTGCTGCTCGAAGCCCTTGATGTTGTTTAGGTACAAAGAGACTTTCACGTCACTTTCGCGGGGGCTCTCGGAGCGATCGTTGACAAGCATTGCAGCTGTGCGGGCACGCTCGATGTTGGCGAAATTCGAGCGGGCAGCGACGGCTTCCGCGAGGTCGGCACGGGTAAGCTTCCCTTTGCGGGCAAGGATGTCGCCAAGGCGGACAGCCTCATAAAGGCCATGCCACCTGGCAACATCAATGACCGTCACCGCCGGGGTAGTTAGGGTGACCTCGATGCCTTTAAAAGGGGTGGTCGTCATGTGGGTATCGGGGATATTTCGGCCATCGGCGTATTTGCTTGTGCGCCCGCGGACCTCGGGGCGGAAGGTCGTCGATAAGAGCATGTGGGGGTACGCCCACATAGCGGCTGCGGATCTGCCCACGAGGTGGCGCCCGCTAACTCCTTGTGCACCAGAAGCAAGAACCGAACGCTGATTTGACCTCAACCCATAAAAATTCCAGGTTGGGTAATAGACACCGCGTGCCAGCCTTTTCATCCTTCCGGCACGGAACCCCTCGATGACGTGAAGGCGCTCGCCGGGTCCCAGTGAGCGGATTAGAAGTAATTCATCCCCCGATTGCATGGACTTAGTTTCGCACGGGTACTACTCCCCCGCAACCGGTAGCTACCCGCAGGCGATGCCGGTGGCGTGGACGGGGCAGTAGCCGCCCGGGTTTTTGCGGAGGTACTGCTGGTGCTCTTCCTCGGCAAGGTAGTAGTCCACGTGGGCGCGGATCTCGGTGGTGAGATCGCCGTAACCTGCCTCTTTGAGCTTGGGGGCGTAGGCGGAGGCGATGCGGCGGGCGATCTCGGCCTGCTCATCGGTCTCAGTGAAGATGCATGAGCGGTACTGGGTTCCCACGTCGTTGCCCTGCCTAAAGCCCTGGGTGGGATCGTGGGCCTCGAAGAAGATCTTCACCAACTGCTCGAACGAGATTTTTTCCGGATCGTACACAACCTTCACCACCTCGGCGTGGCCGGTGCGGCCGGTGCAGACTTCCCGGTAGGTGGGGTTTTGGGTGTAGCCGCCGGCGAATCCCACGCTTGTGGTGATTACACCAGGGGTGGACCAGAATAATTTCTCGGCGCCCCAAAAGCAGCCCAGGCCGAATAGGACGTAAGCACCAGGGGAATCAAGTGGAGTGCCAAGGACCGCGTGGGTGCCCGGGTTGGGGAGGACGGGCGTTTTTCCGCCCTTGAGGGCGGACTCGCGGGTGGGCATAACCGGTTCATTAATAAACATAGGGTTACCTTACCCCTGGTCAGGGGCGGGGGTAGAAAAAATTTTTCTGAATCCCTTTACAAGTCCGGATTTTCCCCTATCATGGGGGCCACGTCAACAACCAAGAAAGGACGAATTCATGGCTGATATCTACACCCTCCCCGAACTCGACTACGCATACGACGCTCTGGAGCCGCATATCTCCGCTGAGATTATGGAGCTGCACCACTCCAAGCACCACGCAGGTTACGTCAAGGGCGCCAACGCCGCGCTCAAGGCACTCGAGGAGGAGCGTGCCGGCGAGGCCAACGCCGACAGGATTCGCGCCTACACCAAGAACCTCGCGTTCAACCTTGGTGGCCACACCAACCACTCCATCTTCTGGAAGAACCTCTCCCCCAACGGTGGCGGCGAGCCGACCGGCGAGCTGGCTGAGGCTATCAAGGCTGACTTCGGCTCCTTCGAGCAGTTCAAGGCTCACTTCTCCGCAGTGGCTACCGGCCTGCAGGGCTCCGGCTGGGCAGTGCTCGGCTACGACCACCTCTCCGGCCACCTCATCATCGAGCAGC
This sequence comes from Corynebacterium sp. HMSC073D01, assembly GCF_001815555.1. Classification (NCBI taxonomy): domain Bacteria; kingdom Bacillati; phylum Actinomycetota; class Actinomycetes; order Mycobacteriales; family Corynebacteriaceae; genus Corynebacterium; species Corynebacterium sp. HMSC073D01. The sequence continues at coordinate 21,734 of NZ_KV821036.1, forward strand.
TCACCGACCAGCAGGGCAACATCTCCGTTAACTTCACCCCGCTGCTCATGCTCGACATGTGGGAGCACGCCTTCTACCTCCAGTACAAGAACGTCAAGGCCGACTACGTCAAGGCCGTCTGGAACGTCTTCAACTGGGACGACGTGGCAGAGCGCTACGCTGCAGCGAAAGCTAAGTAGGTTCTAGAGGTTCTGGCGAACCCGTTAGTTTGTGCGCGGTGCCACTTTTTGTGGTGCTGCGCACTTTTTTATTGCTCTAACTGTGGTGATCACCGCGAGGGCAAAGAGGGGAACCAGGATGATCCCCATGCTCAGGGCGTTCCAGTCGAGGGCGGTGAACAGGATGACGTCCACGGCAAGCAGGATCCACAAGCCGATGGCCAGCAACGGGGACGAGAGGTTTTTCACGGGGCGGCTCCTTCTTTTTCTGCGGATTGTGCCAGTATAGGTGGTTTATTGTGCGGTTTCGGGGGTTATGGGCAACGTTCGTTTCTTTCCCCAGGGGTGGGTGTTGCTTGGTGTCGGAACGAAAGTTCTTGTCTGACGTATCGGGGGCACCCTGTGTGTGCTGTGTTCTACTCTTGAGGCCATGAGAACGAAGGCCCTGGTACCCGTCATGGCGTGGTTTGTCGCGGTCATTGTGCTGGCGGTTACGGCGCAGCCCCGCTGGTTTGTCATCCACGCGTTCACGCTGGGCGCGGTGACGACGTCGATTGTGTACTGGTCGCAGTATTGGACGGACAAGTTCATGCGGCAACGCTCTGATGCTTTTCGACGCTGCGTTGCCCTCAATGCGTTCATCCTGCTCATGTTCGTGGGCCAGGCTGTGGAGATGGTGGCGCTGCTCGGCGTGGGCGCTGCGGGGGCTGTCGGGGTACTGGTGTACCACGGGTGGCGGCTGGCGCGGCAATACCGGCGCGGGCGCCGTTTTTCCAGCTCCGTCGTGGGATACGTGATCGCGGCGGCGTGCTTCGTGGTTGGCGCGGGGGCGGGTGTGCTGCTGGAATGGCGGCCCTCGGACATGGTGCGCGGGGCGCATGTGGCGTTTACGGTGCTCGGGTTCGTGGGGATTACGGCGCTATCGACGCTCGCATTGATGCTGCCGATGGTGTGGCGGACGCAGATGAAGTCCTCGCGGATAGAGGTGGCGATTGCGCTCCTCACGGTGGGTGTGGTGATTGTTCCCCTGTCTGCGGTGGGGCTCGTTGTGTATGTTGCGGGCTGGCTGTGGGCTGCCGCCGGGTGGGTGCGTGAGATCACCACCGTTCTGCGCGATCCGCGGGACCGGGTGGGGTACGCGGCGTTGACGATGGCGGCGTCGATCGTGTGGCTCATCGGCGGGCTGGTTGCATATGCGTTTTCGGGCGTGGTTCCGACGGAGGCGCTGGTCATCGGGTTCATCGGACAGCTACTCATCGGGGCCATGAGCTTCCTCCTGCCCTCACGGATGGGTGGCGGGCCCGGCGCGGTGCGGGCCGGCATGTACGCGCACAACCGCGGGGCGTACTACCGGGTGGTGCTCACGAATCTGGGACTGCTCGCGGGCTTTCCGGTGCTGGCGGTGGCGTCGCTGGCGATGTTCCTGCCGGCGCAGTTCGTCTCGCGGAGGGAGCAACAGGCGGTGCTCTCGGGTGAAGCGGAGAAGCCGGGTCTGGCGCGCTACAACCCCTGGTGGCAGGTAGCAGGCGGCGTTTTGACCGTGGTGGCCGTGTGGGCGCTGACGCTGTAAATATACTTTCAGGTTTCGGCAGTTTTACGAATTGTTGAAAGTATAGTTTCAGCAAAATTGTCCGCAAGTCTGCTTTTATAACCTTTTAGAACTTTTAGAACTCAGCTCCTATCAGGCGAAATCCTCCTTTGACCACTCCTGGTTGCGGATGTACTCACGTAGATACGGTAATTCAAAATCCACGTAACCGTAGCTGGGAGCCGCAATGATTCCCGCTTCTATGAGGCGTGCGCGATAAACGCTCACATACGACGCGCCAACGCCAAGACGGTCCGCGATGTCTGACGTACGGGTTGGGCCGTCGTTGCGCGCCATGACGGCGAGGAACTGGCGATCTTTCCCGGAAAGATCGGCAAGCGCGGGTTCGTGGACGAGTTGGCCGAGCTTTCTGCGTGCGACGGGGAGGCTCCGAGCGACTGAGGAAGCGGTAATGGCGTTACCTTCCCTGCAAAGGAATGCCTCTTGGCCGACGAGCTGAATCATAAACGGATAGCCGGCACATGCCTTTACGGCCTGGTCAAGTGCGGCTGGTTCCCAGGAAAAAGCGAGATCAAGCAGTGGTTCTTCCAGGGCCCGGCGTGATTCGTCGTCGCTAACCAGACCGAGCTCGATCATATTGGCGCGGCGAAGGAAGGTGACGGGATTAGAGCCAGCGTCGCTTGCCAACAGTGGTTTCACCGCACTGGGAATGCCTGCCATGGCGACGGCGATTTCGCGATCTTCTCGAACTAGGTGTTGGATCGTGGTGCCAAACTCGATGACCTCGTCACGTTGAGAGTGGTGCAGCTCATCCAGCGTGATGAAGACACCCACGGGCTCTTGTCCGAGGTGGCGATCGATTTCCGACTGCAGGGTGAGGAGATCGGTCAACGCTGCTCTAAGCGTCAGTTTTGGCGAATGCTTCTCCGCATCTTCCAGGGTCACACCAAATCCATGTGGGAGGGAGATGCCACGGATGCGCGTCCTACTGGAACGCAGCTGTTCAACCGCGATCTGGTACGCGGCGTCGCGAATCCGCTCGATAAAACCGTGCGAAGCGGTTTCCGAGATCACCCACCACGAGTGCGAACGCCCGACCTCCTCGAACTTATTGAGAAGCACAGTCTTGCCAACACCACGCGGTCCCGAGACGAGGGAGATCCGCTCGTGTGTCCCTGGTCCATTGCGAAGCGCTCGGTCACACTCTTCGATCTCTTCTTCCCTACCAACCAGCATGGGCGGGTTCGCACCAAGGGTCGCTCTGTACGGATTACGAACGAAATTCATGCCCCTAGTGTAGCCGACTTTTATAACCTTTTATAACTTTTAGAACTTTTATAACTCCGCTGTGACCTGCTGTTTTAGGGGTTAAGATCGGGGATTCCCGGCGCGCCCTGGGCGAGCCAGTGGCGGACGGCGGCGGTGGCGCGGCAATCGTCACGGTTGTAGCGGAGGAGGCGGTCGCGCTCTCTGGCGCGGTAGAGCTCGATGGACTCCTCGCCGTCGACACCTTCTTCCTCCCAGGTGAAGCCCGCCAGCGGGGCGATGACCTTGAGGCCGAGGCCGTTAGATCCGACGAGCTGGCTCTTCACCAGCTTGAAGACGTCGATCCACTGGCCGGAGGAGATGAAGGCATTGACCTCCTCGACAGGGGGCACGCCGGGGTAGCCCGCGAACTTCTTGGCGGAGGTGCGCAGCCAGTGGTTTTCTCCGCCGGAGGCGTAGCAGAAGGCGCAAAAGGATGGCGAAGACGCGCGCATGTCCATGAGGTAGGACCAGAACTCGGCAAAGTTGCGGGCCTCGGACTCGCCGCCGAGCTCGCCCCAGGTGACGAAGGGGCGGTAGGTGTGTTGGTCGTACGTGCCCCAGAGGTACACGCCGTGGTTGAGGTAGGCTTCCATGTCCACGTCCACCTCAACGTCGAAAAGCGGGGCGGAGGTAGGAACCTTCCGTAAGGCGGGAACCCCGGCGCGCCACGCGGCGGCGAGCCGATTGCCGGACGCAATGAGCGCGTCGACCGTGTGGATGCCGCGCTGCATGTAGGGGCGGGCCTTATCGCCGGAGAGGAAGAGGGAGATGTCATCGCGGGCTTCGAGGATTTTCTTGCAATCGAACCAGAAACGGCAACCCTCACACTCCTTGACGCGACGGGGACCCGTGGGTTCCGGGGTGGCAAGGGCGCGGTCCGTGGGCGCCGCAAGGGGCGCGGTCTCGATGATGGCGCAGAGGGCGAGGTCCTGACCTGTGACAAGGGCGACGCCCGAATCGTGACCCAAGCGGGCGAGCTCCCGGTCCGCGAGACTCACCCGATACCCATCGAGCGTATGGTGACGCGGGGCAAGCTTCGCCGTGACCGGCTTACTCAGACCAACCCGCTGCGTGGCGACGACCTTGGTCTGCGCCTTCGCGGGGTAGAGAAGCTTATGCGTGCTCATGACCAGCGGGGCGTAGGCGCCGTTCCAGCGGACGAGGGCCTCGCAATCCATGTACGGATGGGTGATGACCGTCGTCTGCGCGGCCATGAGCTCGAGGGTATCGAAGAAATCCCCATTGGCGTCTGCGCGGGTGAAAACGCCACGGTCACCGATCGCCTTCGTGTACGGGAGAAGCCTGACGAGCTGGTCAGCAGCCTGCTGCCGACGCTCGTGGCGGGCCTGGGCCTCCGGCGGGTACGGCGCATCGGGGAACCGGCGGCGCTGCACACCTTTAAACCGGCACCCCACCAAATCCGAGGCCTGCACCATGGCTACATACTATATACAACAGGTAAGGTGGAGGGGTAACACCGACGAATCTTTAAAGGAGCACCCGTGGGACTTTTCGGAGCCATCCGCAAGGCACGTGCAAAGACCAAGGCTGAGATCAAAGCCGCAGAGGCCCGCGCCAAGGCCGATTCCAAGAACGAACTGAAGCTCAACAAGCTGCTCATGAAGCACGAGAAGAACCTGGCGAAGCACAACGCCAAGCTGGAGAAGAAGCGCTTCAAGGAAGACACCAAGCTGGCCAAGCAGGAACTGGCGAAGATCCGCGCCGGCCGCTTTAACAAGGACACCGTCAACCGCTACGCAGGCGCGCTGCGGGCACTCGCACCCCTGGCGATCCCGCTCATCTACCGCGCCGTCACGCAGTGGCGGGAGCAGAACACCAACCGCCAGGCCTCCCAGCTCGGGTTTAGCGGCGCTGACCTGGCCAGCCACGGCGGGCACGGGGCCCCGCTGAAGGTGCGGATGGATAAGCTGCGCGCCACGGAGGGGCTGCCCGTGGGCTTTAAGAAGGACGTGGACGCGCGCCTGGACGAGCTCGAGCAGGCCGTGGACAACGCCGAGCACATGACGCCCGAGCAGCGCCGCGCCACCCACCGCTCCATCAGCGCCGACCTGGACATGATCTCCGGGCAGATCGACGAGAAGCTGAGGGCTTAAGTTTGTTTTGCGGCCTCCCTTTGGGAGGTCGCTTTTTTCTGTGTGCGGGCTTCTTGTCCGGTTGTCGATTATGGCCGGCTGGCGGGGAGCTGGCGACAAAAGGTAACGCGATGCCGGGTAGCGGTTTCGGCGACCTGGGGTTTCCGCACATCTGCAGCGACAAACCGTTAACTTTTGTCACGGGCGGTGTAGGGCCGCACACAAACTTCGCGCTTTGCGGGGTGGCAGGTGTGACGGCTCGAGGTTTCCTTCCCGGTTGGCGAGGGGCTGGCGACAAAAGGTAACGCGATGCCGGGTAGCGGTTTCGGCGATCTGGGGTTTCCGCACATCTGCAGCAACAAAACGGTAACTTTTGTCACCGGCGGTGTAGAGCCGCACACAAACCTCTCGCTTTGCGGGGTGGGGTTTCCTGTCCGGTTGGCGGGCAGAGCAGGCGCCGACAAGGTAGGCTTTAGCTATCCGTTTTAAAAGGAGAAAGGAGACACCATGAAAGTCACCCTGATCATCGTTGGCGGTTTTTTCGCATTCTTGGCCATAATTAGCAACGCCCTGTGGCTGCAGATCGTTTTGGGGATCTGCGCGGTCATCATCTTTGTGGCGGCGTTTACTAAGCGCACGCCGAAAGACGACGCGCGCTAGCCTTCATGGCCGGGGCGATGACGAAGCGCTAGAGAACTCCCTGCTCGCGGGCGGCGGCGACGGCGGCGGTGCGGGAGCGGGCGTCGAGCTTGTCGTAAATGTGGACGAGGTGGGACTTCACCGTTGCCTCGGAAAGGAAGAGGACGCGGCCGATTTCCTTGTTAGAGGAGCCGGCGGCGACGAGGCGGAGGACCTCGAGCTCACGCGGGGTGAGGGTGGTCTTGGGGCCGCGGACGCGCGTCATCAAGCGGTTGGCGACGACGGGGGACAGGGTGGTGTCGCCCTCGGCGGCGGAGCGGACGCCGGAGATGAGCTCCTGCGGCGGGGCGTCTTTCAGCAGGTAGCCGAGGGCGCCGGCCTCGATGGCGGAGAGAATATCGGCGTCCGTGTCGTAGTTGGTCACCACGAGGACGGCGGGCGGGTTCTTCATCGTGCGCTTGATCTCGGCGGTGGCATCGGCACCCGTGCGCATCTTGGAGCCCTCGGCACCGGCACCGAAGCGCATGTCCATGAGGATGACGTCGACGTTGCCCTGCTGCGCTGCGGCGATGGCATCCTCGGCAGTGGCGACCTCGCCTACAACCTCAATGTCAGAGGCACTGTCGAGGACAGCTTTGAGCCCCATGCGGACGATTTCGTGGTCATCGGCAAGCAAGACGCGGATCATGACAGTGTTTCATCCTTTCGTTCGTCCCTCATTGTATTGATAATAGGCACCGCGACGCTAATTGCCGTCCCCTGGCCTGGGGTAGATTCTATCGCCAAGGTTCCGCCGACCTCGCGGGCGCGCTCGCGCATGGCGTCGAGGCCGATGTGGCCGAGGCCGCGGGGGCGGGCTGCGACCTGGGCGGGGTCGAAGCCGACGCCGTTATCGACGACGTCGAGACGCACCTCGTCGGGGTCGTAGGTGAGGGTGACAAGGGCGGCGGTGGCCTGCGAATGCTTGACGACGTTGCCGAGCGCGCCCTGGGCGATGCGGAGGAGGGTGGTTTCCGTACGCATGGGGAGCTGGCGGTCCTCGCCCTCGACGGAGATGTTGACGTCGACAGACTCGATGTTCTCGGCGATGCGCTCGAGCGCGCCCTCGAGGTTTGTTTTGGCCAGGGCTGCGGGCTGGAGGGCGGCGATCATGGCGCGGGCCTCGGCAAGGTTGTCCGCTGCGGACTTCTTGGCGATGGCGATCTTCTTCAGGGGCTCCTCCTGCGGCTTGCCGGACTTGATGTCTTCTTCTGCGACGGAGAGGAGCATCTGGATGGAACTTAATCCCTGGGCGACAGTGTCATGGATCTCGTGCGCGATGCGCTGACGCTCGGCGGCCATGCCGGCCTCGTGCTCCGTCTGCGCCAGTTGCGAGCGGGTCTTCATCAGCTGGTCAATGAGCTCTTCCTTCTCCGCGGACATCCGCCACATGCGGCGGAAAATGAAGGCGATGCCGATGGTCACCACGCCACCGAGGAGGGGCCCGACGACCGCGCCGACGGTGATACCCGTGGGGATATTTGCGACGATCACGATGCCCGTGGCGCCCAGGATCGCCGCCGTGGACGTGCGCTCATCGAAACTGCGCAGGTAGACGAAGTACAGCGCGGCCACGAGGTACACCGCCGAGAGGTGATGCGGCAGAAGCAGGATCCACAGCGCCGTCAGCCCGAACGCCCACAGGCCGTGCTGGGTGGAATTTAGCTGGTGGAAGAAGTGGTTACCCGCGTAATAGATCGCGCCGAAGGTCACGGCCAGGAAGCTCACCTGCATGAACTCCAGGATCCCGACGGCGAGCGACGTCGCCACCGTCACGGCGAGGAGGAGGGCGGTGATGATGTGGATTCCCACTGTTATATAGGAAAACCCGGGCGCGTGTCTGTTCGTGGCCATACAGGTATCCTATGCCCTATGTTCAAACGGCTTGCCTTTATACCCGTGTTGTTCTTGGTTGGGTGTGCGGAGGAACCTGAGGTGGTGGTGCAGGAGGAACCGCCTGTTGTTAAGGAAGTGCAGGCTGAGGATGGGGAGTGCCCCTACCTGGATAGCCAAGCGGTAGCCCAGATGAATGGCCAGAAGGTGCTACGAGTGGGCGTCGACAAGCAATTTGAGGTGCCGGCGTGCCAGTTTTGGTCGTATTGGGAGGAACCGCAACTGACGGTGATTGTGCGGGAGATGGCGAGTGAGGGCGGGGCGCGGGCCGTGGTCGACCACTATGCGCCGGTGGCGGAGACGTCGCCGGCGGAGGAGCCGGAGGGGTGGAGCGGCGGGCGCGGGCCCGTGGAGGGGGGCGCGGTGTATGCCGTGAGCAAGGGGGCGACGGCCGTGGTTGTGCTCACTGACCAGGAACAATCGGTGAAGGCGCAGCTTGTGGCCGAGGAGGTTATTGGGAACCTGGGGTTATAGATCGTAGACAGTGCTGCGGTGGCCTATGCCAACGATTGCGATGAGCACTTTTCTGTCACGAATGGACGCGAGGATTCTGTAATCACGGACACGCCATCGCCACAAGCCCCTCATTGACCCTGTTAGAGCTTTCCCCCGAGCCCGAGACCTCTCTTAGGAAATTGCGAATCTCCTTTTGAATCGGTTTGTCGAGCTTACGGAAAGACTTAGCTGCACGCGGGGTGAAATCAATCGACCAAACCACACTCAGCCTCAAGCTCTTCCAAGCTGATTGTCTCTATCTCACCACGACGAGCAGCTTCTGCCTCTTCTTCCAGAGTGTATATGTATTCCAACTTGTCCAAATAGGCATTCAGTGCTTCTCGCACATAGTACGCACTCGTCCTACCTGTTTTCGATGCCAGTGCATCGAGACGTTCCTTTTGCTGCTTATCCACTCGCAAGCTAATTACCGACCCAGTCATGTAAACATGTATACACGACGTTGAGACAATTAACTACCCCCAACTACCCTGGCTGGGAAATCGACACGTCGTTGTAGGGCATGATCGAGGACACCCAGGGGAAAACAACCTCCATAAGCAGGAAGAACACGGCGACGGCGAGGATGATGAGGATGAGCGCCTTGAGCCATGCGGGGCCGGGGAGCGCGCGCCAGAGGTAACCGTACATTTATTCCTCCATTTCTGCGGGGACGCTGGTGTTGTCCGCGGATTTATCCTGGGAGCGGACGTGCACCGCGTGGATGATCATGCGCTCGGCGTTGGAAAACTGCGGATGGCAGGTGGTGAGCGTGACGACGGGGAGCATGTCCGGGGTCGGATCCTCCTCGTCGGTGCCGGGAAGGGCGTGAACCACCGTGTAATCGTCGGGGGTAGTGATGTGGCGGCCCTGGACGTGGCTGTAATCGCCAGTTGTGACGCGCTGTTGGACATCTGGTGGCAGGCAGGACGTGTTCTGGTCGTCTTCGATGGGGAGGACTTTGTAGATCTCCCACGTGGTGCTCGTCTCGATGATGATTGCGTCGCAGGCGTGGAGATGGCCGAGATCGTTAAACGGCGCGCCCTTACCCACGCGGTGGCCGGCGACCGCGAAATTGCCGGGCTGACCGGGGAGTTCGGAATCCTCGTAGTGGCCGGGGCCGGCTTTTAGTTCTTCCTCATCCGTGCCCTCGATGATGGCGAACTGGTAATCCGGGCCGAAGGCGGGAATGTAGAGGCGCGCCATGGCCTGGCCAAGCTCCGGGGAGACCCGATGACGAGGGTTCTCCCACCGCTGCGATAGGTTTTGCTCCGCCTGCGCCTGATTGCGCTGCGCCTCCAGGTTTGTCCAGTAGGCTTCATAAAAGGCGAACAATAAACAGACGACACCCAGCGTGATGAGCAGCTCACCAAGGAACTGCAGCCAGGAAAATCGTTTTGCCGAGTTGTTCACGTGCTCGATAATATCCTTTCGTAGCCTATTGATAAAGGAGCCGCTGCTGTGATGGACGCACTCGTCTACCTCGTATCCGCCGTGCTCAAACTGTGGCACACCTTCCTCCACGGCGGACTCGGAGTCAACGAAAACATCGCCTGGATCCTCTCCTTCGTCGGCCTCATCATCACCGTCCGCAGCCTCATCGCACCCCTGGCCTGGAAGATGTACGTCTCCGCCCGCCGCACCGCCATCATGCGGCCACACATGGCCTCACTCAAAGAGGACTACCGTGGCAAACTGGACAAAGAAAGCCAAGCGGAGCTCTCCCGCAAATCCCAGCAGCTCATGAACGAACACGAGGTCAACCCGATGGCCGGGTGCGCCCCCATGCTCATCCAATTCCCCGTCATCCTCGGCCTCTACCGCATGGTATTGCGCATCGCCCGCCCCGAAGGCGGACTAGGCACATCACCGTACCCGTCCGTCGGCTTCCTCTCCTCCGCCGACGTCGGCTCCTTCCTGGAAACACGCGCCTTCGGGCTGCCCATCGCCGCCTACGCCTCCATGCCTGAGGCGCAACTCAACGAACTGGGCACCACCGGCGACCACCTCGTCCACACCATCACCCCCATCGTCATCGCCGCCACCTGCTTCATGACGCTCAACATGATCCTGTCCACCATCCGCTCCTTTGAGACAATGGACTGGCGCAGCGGCTTCGCCGTCAACATGAGCTTCTCCATGGTGTTCTTCGCCATCTACACCCCCTTCATGATCCTCACCCTCGCCTTCAACGGCCCCATCCCCGTGGCGATCATCTTCTACTGGTTTGTGAACAACTTCTGGACCATGTCACAACTCATCGTCCTGTGGACCATGCTGACTGTCCGCCACCCGCTCACCCCGGAATTCAAGGAATTCCGCGACGGCGCACGCCGCAAACGCTACGCGCCGGTGACGCTGCTGGTGAAGGCGCTGTGGGCGCGGCTGCGCGGGCGCGATGCCTCCGACTACGTGGCGGAGCGGCGCGCGCTCAAGGATGCGGCGAAGCTGCGGAAGAAGGAGGACAAGGCCTTCAAGAAGGAGAAGAAGCGGCTGAAGAAGGAGGAGGCTGCTGCGAAGAAGAAGAAGGTGTCGGCGGATTCTTCGGCGGAGGCGGAGGGAGCTTCCTCGGCGGAGGCTTCCTCGGCTACCGAGTAGGGGCGGGGCCCGATTTCGCGCCCATATCAGTGCGCGCTTATTGCGCCGTTGCGCACAGCAGCGGCTGCCACTTCGGCACGCTCGACAATCGCAAGCGACAGCGCCGGGTTAGGGAATTCCCATACAGCTCTACTTATTGCGCCGTTGCGCACACGTGGATGACATGGTGCGCAGGCGCGAGGAGGCATCAATATTTGTGGGTCATTTTAGTGCGCACTTATTGCGCCGTTGCGCACAGCAGCGGCTGCGACTCCGGTGTGCTCGGCAATCGCAAGCGACAGCGCTGGGTTAAGGAATTTCCATGCAGCTCTACTTATTGCGCCGTTGCGCACAACCGGCCGACTCCGGCAGCGACTGGATGTAAGGCAACATGAGCACGCCCACCCCGGCGCGCAAAGCCCGACTCGCCAGCACTTACCCCGCCGAATCCTGCACATCAGTGCGCGCTTATTGCGCCGTTGCGCACAGCAGCGGCTGCCACCCCGGCACGCTCGGCAATCGCAAGAAGCAGCGCTGGGTTAGGAAATTTCCATGTAGCTTTACTTATTGCGCCGTTGCGCTAGATGGAGTAGTCGGCGGCGGGTTCGCCGAGCAGTTGCTTGGCGAGGGTGCGGGCGAGGTCGAGGGGCTCGCGGGACTTCATGTGCTGGGCGTTGGTGATGCCACCGTCGATAAGAATCATGAGCTGACGGGCGATCGACTGGGACGGGTACCCGTTGCGCTCGGTGAGGAGCTCCGTCAAAGTGTTGAAAATCCAATCGCGGTGCTCGGCAACAGCAGCGACGATGCTCTGCTCACTCTCCGTCTCCGGATTCGGGTACTCGCTGGCCGCATGGGTGAAGTGGGAACCGGGGTAGCCCTCCTTCTCCTGCTGGTCGATGACCTGATCGAACATGGCGTTGATCTTTGCCTCGGGGTCGGTGAGGTGCTCCGTGCGGCGCTCGAACTCCTCGGTCCACTTCTGCGCCATCTCATTAATGTAAGCAATGACGAGATTGTCCTTGGAACCAAACAACGAATACAGGGATGCCTTGGCTACATCGGCCTCGCGGAGGATGCGGTCAATACCAATGACGCGGATGCCTTCCGTGGTGAACAGGTTGGTTGCGCTGGCCAGCAGCCGCACACGCGGGCTCGGCCGGTCCCGTCTCCTGCTCTTCGCTTTCTTCGTTGTAGCCATACCCTAACAATAGCAAAACTAGACAGCCCAGTCTCTCCAAGACCCACCGCGCGGGACATAAAAAACCGCCCTCCGTGAAACGCGGAAGGCGGGCTAAGAGACGAGGCTACTTCTTCTTGGTGATGAAGCCTACGATCCAGAGCAGCAAGCACGCGCCAATGAGGCAGGTAATGAAGCTGAGGATCCAGTTACCGGTGGAGCCACCCAGGCCGAAGAGGCTGAGGACCCAGCCACCGAGGAAGCCGCCGACAACACCAACGATGATGTTCAGGAACAAGCCCATCTGCTCATCAGTCTTCATAATCTTGGAGCCAATCCAACCGGCGAGGCCGCCAACGATAATCCAACCAAAGAAACCAAGTGCAGGTGACATAGAATATTCTCCTTAAAAACTAATACCGAACGGTTGTACTGGCCAGTATACGCATTAAAAGCGCGTTTGCCAGCCAGCGGAGAATTTGTTACCTAATCTTTGCAATCAGGGCGGACAACCATCATCGGGCAGGGAGCCGACTGCAGCAGAGCACGAGAGGTGGAGCCGAGCAGCATGCCCTTGAAGCCACCACGCCCATGGGATCCGACGACGAGGAGCTGAGCGCCCTCGGCGGCATCGGCAAGCGCACGGACCGGACGATCGCGGGTGATGATCTTCTCGACCTCCACATCCGGGAACTCCTCGGCGTAGCCGGCCAGACGCTCGGACAACAGCCGGTGCTGCTCCTCCTCGACCGCCTCCCACTGCTGCTGAGCGGCGGCGAGACCAGCAAGAGAGGCCTGCACCTGCATATCCATCCAGGTGTGGACAGCCTTCAGCTTGGCACCACGGGCGTGGGCCTCCTCGAAGGCGAGACGCGTGGCGCGCTCGGACACCTCGGAACCATCGACACCGACGACGACCGGACCGTACTTGTTATCCGGCGTCAGCTGGTTATCCTCACGGACGACGACCACCGGGCAGCACGCGTGGGACACAACGGCGGCGGAGACCGAACCCATGACCATACCCGAAAGCCCACCGAGACCACGGGAACCCATGACGATCATCGTTGCGTCCTCAGCCATCTCGAGGAGCATATCGATGGGGCTCCCCTCCGCAACCGTGTGACCGATCTTGATGTTCGGAGCGATCCCCAAAGCGACCTTCTTGGCAGCCTCGATCTTTTCCATGGTCTCGGCCTGGAGGTCGTCGTAAAGCTCCTGGGGCGGGATCATCCCCTCAGCGTAGAGGAACTGCGGCATGGAGTAGCTGGAAACCAGCTGGAGCGGGCAGTCGCGCTTGTTCGCCGTGTTGGCAGCCCACGCAACCGCAACCTCCGCGGCCTCGGAGCCATCGACAGCACAAACAATGAGTTCTTCCTTAGACATGGTGTTAACCCTTCTCTCGCGGATATCTGACTACAGTTTACCGGCAGGGGGTGGTTGGCCGGTAGCCTTTTTTACTCAATGGGGGGAAGGGTATGCGGGGCATCGGCATTTGCCGGGAACAAAACGTGGTACAGTGCCCTGATCACATCAGCAATAGCCTTGCCAATGCCCTCGGAAGAGTAAGTAACAAACGCATCTGTGAGAAAATCAAGATTCATGCGCCCTATCGTACAGCCACTGCCCCCGCGCAACGGGCTCACCGCCTCCCGCGTGCGCGCCCCGTATTCGATTGTGGCGAGGGATTTTTTGGCTGCGGTGATCGCAGGGCAGCGACATCGGCACCCGGAGGATGATGCGCGGGCGCTTGACAAACGGTTTGCTGCCGGTGAGGTGCGGGACAGGCGTGGGCAGGTGATTGCGCCGGGGCAGGTGTTGGCCGCTGGGGAGGACGTCTACTTCTACCGGATGCCCGCGCCGGAACCGCACGTGCCATTTTCCATTGAGACCGTGTACGAAGACTCGCGGGTGCTGGTGGTGAACAAGCCGCCATTTTTGGCGACCGTGCCGAAGGGGGCGCATGTTACGGAGACAGCCGTCGTGCGGCTGCGGCGGGCGACGGGGAATGAGGAGCTCTCCCCTGCACACCGCTTGGATCGGCACACGAGCGGGTTGCTGCTGTTCACGAAGTCGCGGGAATTTCGGGGCGCGTACCAGGAGATGTTTGCCCGGCGCGCGGTGCAGAAGACGTATCATGCCGTATCCGCTGGTCCTTCGTCTGTTGCGCCGGGAACCGTGTGGCGTTCGCGGATCTCGAAGGTGCCGGGGGATTTGCAGGCACACACGGTTGATGGGGAGGCCAACGCTGAGACGCATGTGATTTCTGTTTCCGGGCGGGTGCACGTGTTGGCGCCGCATACAGGGAAGACACACCAGCTCAGGCTGCATATGTGCGAGGCGGGCGTGCCCATCGTGAACGATCCGCTGTACCCCGCGATCCGCGACGACCTCATGGACGACTTCACGCGGCCTTTGGGGCTCACGGCGTACTCCCTGCGGTTCGAGGATCCGGTGGATGGGCGGGAGCGGGAGTTTTCGCTGTAGGTTCTGCTGGGCTTTGGGCGGGGTGCGAGAAAAAGGTAGACGGATTCTGTGTAGCAGGTTTGACCAACTGGAACGATGGGGGCGACCTGGAAATAGCCGTCTACTTTTTGTCAGGAGAGGTGGTTACGCTCGTGAACACGCGGACAAACCGTACCCGAATACCTGTGGGAACCGCGAGCGATCACATGCCAAATGAGAAGCCGTCTACTTAGCTTTCGAGGTAGGAGCGGATAACTCGCTTATCTTCTAGATCGCGGACTTTTTGAATGTGGCTGTTCTTCTGCAGACTGCGGTATACCTGGTTTGGTGTGAGTCCCGTTGCTGCCAGCCTGGACCTGATGGTGGCGCTCTAATGGAGGGCGTAGACAAAAGGTAACCGGATCTAGGGTAGCCGATCTGACCACCTGGGAATTCCGCAGGTTTGCAGCAACAAAACCGTAAGTTTTGTCACGGGTGGTTACTGGTCGTCGTGGGGGCGTGGACAAAAGGTACCGCGAGCAACTGTGTGGGGCGGGCCAGGCTTTGAAAAGAATGTGCATTGCACCTTTTACTGCACTACAACGGCTTTTTGTCAACCCTTTCACTGCTCTGCAACGAATGTAGATTGCAATGTTCATTGCACTGCAATCTACTTTGCAATCTACTTTGCAATGTACTTTGCACAGCCCCGGCGTTCCCGTGCCTATGTAATGTAGAGGTATGTCTGGAACAGCCCGTGCAGTGGATATTGTGAAAACGTATGGAAGCGGTGACACGCTGGTCACCGCACTCGACCACGTTTCCATAGAGTTCCGGGAGGGGGAGTTCACGGCCATCATGGGGCCGAGTGGCTCTGGGAAGTCGACGCTCATGCACACTATGGCGGGGCTCGACTCGATCACCTCCGGTCAAGCGTTTATCGGCGATGTGGATGTGAGCACGCTGAATGATAAGGAGCTGACTGATCTGCGCCGGGACGAGCTGGGGTTTGTGTTCCAATCCTTTAACCTGGTGCCGACGCTGACGGCGGCGGAGAATATTACGCTGCCGACGGATATTGCGGGGCGGGAGGTGGACTACGAGTGGTACCAACTTGTTGTGAACAAGTTGGGACTAGGTGAGCGGCTGGGACATCGACCGAGCGAGCTGTCCGGTGGGCAACAGCAGCGCGTGGCCGTGGCGCGGGCGCTGGTGAGCAGGCCACGGATCATTTTCGGGGACGAGCCGACCGGCAACCTGGACTCCAATGCCTCGACGGAGGTGCTGGCGATTCTGCGCAATTCCGTGGACGAGTGGGGGCAGACCGTGGTTATTGTGACCCATGATGCGACTGCGGCGAGCTATGCCGACCGCGTCGTGTTTCTTGCCGACGGGCGGATCACGAAGGAGCTGATGAAGCCCTCGACGGAGGAGATCCTCGAGACGATGGCGGGGCTGAACTGATGGGGAAGCATTCACTATCTACGCGTCCGCGTAAGCGGACGCGGGCGCCGTTGGCGAAGGTGAGCTGGCGGAACGTGCTCGCGCACAAGGTGCGACTGCTGCTCACGGTGCTTGCTGTTGTGCTTGGGACTGCGTTCATTGCGGGGTCGTCCATCCTCACGGCGGGGCTGTCGAACACGTTTGACCAGATGGCGACGTCGCGGTACGCGGATGTGGACCTCGTCATGGGGTCGACAATGGGGCTGACGGATAATGCGCCGATTGAAGCGGTCGCTGACCTGCGGGGATGCGAGGATGTGGAGAGGGTCGAGCCCTCGTCAAGCCATGCGACCTCGATTGTGGTGGCGACGCCGGCGGGCGAGCCGCTGAAGCTCACGCCTGGGGGCGCCTCGCAAGGCGTGATCTGGGTAGATGAGGTGGCCGGGACGCTCGATAGCGGCAGCGCGCCGACGGGGGCGGACGAGATGCTGCTGGACAGCGAATCGGCGAAGAAGGCCGAGGTCGCGCCCGGGGATGTTCTCGATGTGGTGACGCCGAAGGGGCGGTCCACGAAGACCGTGACCGGCACGTTCACACCGACGATGATGGGGACCGGACTGGTCAGCGTGGCCTTTGACGAGCCGACGTACCTGTCGGAGTTCACCGACGGGAAGCACCTCTACGAGATCGCGATCTCGCTGAGGGACGGCACGGACGTAGACGCGCTCACGGAAAAGCTGAAGGCGCAGTACCCGGGGGTGGAATTCCAGACCGGGCAGGCCATCGCCGACAAGCTGACCAGCATGATCACCGACTCGCTTAGCTTTGTGAACTACTTCCTGTGGGCGTTTGCCGGCATCGCGCTCGTGGTGGGCACCTTCATCATCACCAACACGTTCTCCATGATCGTGGCGCAGCGCACGCGGGAGTTTGCGCTGCTGCGGGCGCTGGGGACCTCCCGGCGGCAGATCACGCGGAGCGTCATTGTGGAGGCGATCATCGTTGGGCTCATCGGCTCCGCACTCGGTGTCATCGCAGGGTGGGGGCTCGTGCAGGCGCTCATGGCGATCGCCGCCGGGCGCGGGGCGGTGCTCAGCCCCGGCACCTTCATGCTCACGCCCCAATCGATTATTGTGCCCGTAGTACTCGGGGTCCTCGTGACCGTGCTCGCCGCCTGGTCACCGGCCCGCCGGGCGGGGGCCGTCCACCCGGTGCAGGCGATGCGCGCAGGCGACCAGAGCTCCTCAGACTCGCTACGCGGGCGGACCATCGCCGGGGCGGTGCTCATCGTCGGTGGTATTCTCGCGGGACTCGTCGGTGCGCTCACACCGAGCTATTCGACGGGCTCCCGCGCGTGGTGCATGGCCGGCGGGTCGCTGGCGCTCATCCTCGGGGCCTGGTTTGCGGGGCCCGCGCTGGCGCGCGTATGCACAGCCATCCTGGGGTTTTTCGTGGCGACGCCCTTCGGAACCGTCGGCAAGCTAGCGTCAACGAACGCACGGCGAACGCCGAGACGGACCGCAACCACAGCCTTCGCCCTGACGCTCGGGCTCGCGCTGGTCACGTCCGTGGGCACGCTCGGGGCGACGATGAAAAACAGCCTCACCGGACAGCTGGATACGTCCGTGACCGCGGATTTTGTGCTCACCGGGCCCGGCGGGGCGAGCGGTAGTAGCACGCTTACGATTCCGCGGGAGGTCTCCGACAAGGTAGCTGACCTGCCGGAAGTGGACGATGTGATGACCATGTCGAAGGCGCCGATTTTTGTTAACGAGGTGCCGATGTCCGACTCGTTTGGCACGCCGGGGTCGCCGGTGGCCACGCGGGCGCCGCGCGGGTTTACCGACATGCCACTGGTAGACGGCACGCTGGAGATCGGCAACGGCGTGCTGCTCGCCGAGACCATGGCTGAGAGGTTCGGGATCGGCGTGGGCGCGCAGGTGCAGCTGGCGTCGTTGGATGGGCACACGACGACCGCGCCCGTGGTCGGCACATACGGGCAGGCAGTGGGCATCGGGCGCGCGATTATCGCGGAGCCGCTGGCCGCGCGGATCGTCTCCGGCAATGACATCAAAACCGATAGGGTGTACGTGCGGCTTGCCGACGGCATCACGCTGGAGGAGGGGCGCGCCGCGATTGAGAAGGTCACAGACCCGTACCTCGTCGTCTCCGTCAAAGACAAGGAGCAATACTCCAACAGCTACGCGAACCTCATCGACCAGATGCTGACCATTTTGTACCTGCTGCTCGGGCTCGCCGTGCTCGTCGCCATCTTGGGGATCGTGAACACGCTAGCGCTATCCATTACTGAGCGGCGGCAGGAGATCGGCATGCTCCGCGCCGTGGGCACGCATGCGCGGCAGGTCAGGGGCATGATCTACATCGAATCCGTGATCATCGCCATTTACGGCGCGCTGCTGGGCACCGGCATCGGGCTGTTTATTGGCTGGGGCTTCCTTCGTGCTCTGTCTGGGTCTGGCATCGAAGAGATCGTCATGCCCTGGGGGCAGATCGCGCTCATGTTCGCGGCATCCGGCGTCATTGGGGTGCTCGCTGCCGCCATCCCTGCGCGCTCCGCGGCAGCGACGAGCCCGCTGGAGGCGATTGCGGAGGAGTAGGGGTTCGGCGGGGCGTCGAAAAGCGGAGACTACAGTTCCCCGAGGTCAGCGGAAGGAGTGAAGAGTGGCCGTGGGTGCGCGGGGATGGCGCGTTTGTCGAAATCCTCGTACTCGACCGGAAAGCTCGTGCCGACGATGCCCCACGAACCGTCGGCCGAGTACGTCAGGGCCCAGAACGGGAAGCGTTGGAAGGCCCGCTCCATGGCGGCCGCGCGGGCCGCCGAAGTCCTTCTCGAAAGACTCGGCAACCTGCTCGAACGAGGGGCCCGAGAAATCTCCCATATCGACGGTGCGGATGGTCTCGAGGATGCCGATGGGGCGGGCTTGGGCTGCGTCGAAGTTAACGAGGACAAAGGTGAGAGTATCCTGCGTCGCATTCTCCAGAACCGGCGCCAATTGCACGAGGAGACCGCCCATATGGGCAAGCGCAAACCGGTACGTAGCACCACTCGTCATCGTGGCCTCCTTTTAATTCCATCGTACGCAGGAACAAACAGGTAAGCGCGCTGCTACTGGTACGCGGGGTAATCGGTGTAGCCCTCGGAGCCGCTGCCGTAGACGGTGGCCTGGTTGAGCTCGTTTTCCGGAAGGTTGTTCTCCCAGCGGTAGGCGAGGTCCGGGTTCGCCATGGCGCGGCGGCCGACGGAGACCGCCTCCGCATGGCCTGCGGCCACGATCTGCTCGGCATCCTGCTTCGTGGTCACCGTGCCAAAGCCCGTATTGAGGACGAGGTTTTGCCCGATGCGGAGCTCCTGGACGAGCGAATCGGAAGGATCCGGGTTCATGACGTGAAGGAATGCGAGACGCGGGATGTTGCGGGCGAAGGTGAGATACGTCCTCGCGGTCTCCTCCGGGTCGGTTTCGTCAGCGCCCTGAATGTTCTGGCCGGGCGACAGGCGAATGGCGACCTTGTCCGCGCCGATAGCGTCCGCAACCTTATTGGTCACCTCCGTGGCGAAGAGGGAACGGTCCACGCCGTAGGCGTCGTCGCGGGTGTTAGCCGCCGGGGAGAAGAACTGGTTAATGAGGTACCCGTTCGCGCCGTGGAGCTCAATGCCGTCGAAACCAGCGGCGATGGCGCGCTCGGCGGCCTGCACGAACTCGTCCTCGATCTGGCCGATCTCAGCCGCGGTAAGCGAATGCGGGACCGGGGCCGAGGCCTTGCCCTCCTTAATGCGGATCGGATTCGGGGCGGCGATGGCGCTCGGGGCCACGATGCGGCCGGTGCCCGTGATCTCCTCGTGGGAAATGCGGCCGCCGTGCATGATCTGCAGGAAAATCTTCCCACCCGCTGTGTGGACGGCGTCGGTCACCTTCTGCCAGGCGTCGCGGTGTGCGGCGGTGGCGATGCCCGGCTGGTTGTACCAGGTGCGGCCCTCGATCGTAGGCCACGTGCCCTCGGCGATAATGAGCCCGAGGCCCGCGCGCTGGCGATAATGCTCGACGAGGAGGTCATTGGGGGTGCCGTCGAGGTCCGCGCGGGTGCGGGTGAGAGGGGCCATGACGATGCGGCTTTTCAGTTCGGTGCTTCCAAGGGTTACCGGTTCATACAATGTTGTCATGTCCCGCAACAATACTCTTATATGACGGTGGGTGGGGAATTGGTTGATGGATAGCGGGCGCGCACGTTTGGGTGCGCGTTTAGTT
>NZ_KV821037.1:0-236 GCF_001815555.1 Corynebacterium sp. HMSC073D01
AAGGATGGGTTGACCAATGATGAGGAGAAGGCCATCGGCACTGATCCTCGTAATCCGGATTCTGATGATGACGGCATCACTGATGGTGATGAGGTTAACGGCAACAAGAACCCGTTCAAGGACAACAAGTTTGATCCTTCGGGTAAGCCGGGTAACACCAACCCGTTGAATAAGGACACCGACGGTGATGGTATTGAGGATGGTGATGAGGTCGATCCGAAGACTGGGTCTGACAA
>NZ_KV821038.1:0-165798 GCF_001815555.1 Corynebacterium sp. HMSC073D01
AGCGCACCACGAAACGGGGGTACACCACCCCCCGATATATGATGAATGCTCGTCTACGTTTGTTGGAAAGGTTCACATGCTCGAATCCAAGCTCGCCCGCCGTGCAAAACACACCGTCTACGTTTCGTTCGCCCCCGAGGACCGCGACGAAGCGGAGCACTTTATGTCCACTTTTGACAATTTGGGGGAGGTTTTTCTCACCCGGGGCCCAGAACTCACCGAAGAGAGCATCCGTGCACTCGGCGACGAGTCAGCGGCTTTATCCGCTCTACGGGAACAATGCTTGAAAGATTCTGCTGTCACTATCGTCCTGCTGGGCAAGAAGACGTGGAACAGTGCCTGGGTGGACTGGGAAATCGCCGCTACCCTAGCGGGCCCAGAGCCGAGTGGGCTCCTTTCCATCGAGCTTCCCTCTCTCAAAGGCGCGTGGGCACCGCTGCCCACGCGCCTCTCGGATAACGCCCCCTACGCCGTCAGCGAGAAGTACCCACCCACGCCGATTCACCTAGCCAAATGGATCAACGCCGCGGCAGAGAAGGACGCACCCGTACATAACGAGCGGCACCTGTTAGGATTCAGCTTCGCCCGCTGAGACGAAGATCTCGCCCAGGGCGGCCTCAGCCACGGCGACGGCCGCGCCGTCGACAAGCACATGAGCGATGCCGACCACGGGGGGCTCTGGCATGTCGATGATGTGCCCGGGGAGGATGTTTTGCTCCGCGAGATAGCGGAGAAGTTCGGGATCGGAGTCGCCGATGCGGGCGATGCGGATCCCTGTTCCGGGTGCCACGCGCGACAGGGGGACCGTTGCCGTCTGCGCGATGGTGCCGTCGGCGGCGGGGATCGGGTCGCCGTGCGGATCGTGCGTGGGGTAGCCGAGGTGAGCATCGAGGCGTTCGAGGAACCTGTCGCTTACGGCGTGCTCCAAAACGTCTGCTTCCTCGTGAACCTCATCCCACGTGTAGCCGAGCGTCTCCACGAGGAAGGTCTCCAGGATGCGGTGGCGGCGCGCCATGGCGAGCGCGATCCGGCTGCCCTCCTCCGTAAGCGTGATGCCCTGGTAACGCTCGTGGTTGACGAGCCCGATTGAGGCCAGCCGTTTGATGGCCTCGGAGGCGGTGGAGGGTTTCTGCCCGACAACCTCCGCGACTTTCGTCAGTGTGGCCGGCGTGGAGGAACGTTCCTCATGGTCGTAGATCGCCTTGAGGTAGTCCTGACTTCTGTCGGGGAGGTCGAGCGGGTGCATAAACGTGTCCTTCCGATCGTGAGTGCAGGATTGTGATTGAAAGCGTACTCGACTTCTCCGATTCCGACGCACCCGGTTACGATGAAACGGGGCTTTTACAGGAAGGATGCCGATGCTTATCGACGATTCGGGGCCACCGTCCCCCTCCACCAACCGGCTCAGCGGGTCGTAAGCCTCGTGCCGTCCGTGACCGAGGCCATCGCGCTTACCGCACCAACGGCGCTGATTGGGGCGACCGACTGGTGTACGCAACCGCCCGATCTCACGGTCACCCGCGTGCGCGGGACGAAGAACCCAGACATCACCGCCATCGCCGGACTGCGGCCTGATCCCGTGGTGGTCAACAATGAGGAGAATCGGCGGGTTGATGTGGAGGAGCTGCGGCGACTCACCATCCCCGTGTGGGTCAAGGCGCTTGACAGCATGACGCGCCTGTTCACTCAGGCTTTCCGCGTCGCGGTACCAGCGTGGCTAGAGGAGGCGCGTAGCGTCTGGCCCCACCCGGCTAGCGGCCCACGTATCCGCGTCGCGCTGCCGATCTGGACGAAGCCGTGGCGTTGGGTGGGCGCCAACACGTTCGCCACCGACCTCATGCAACACCTCGGCTGGGACAACGTGGTCACCGACGAGCGCTACCCGCTCCTCACCCTCGTCGACATCGCCGAGCGCGCGCCCGACGTTGTTGCGCTTCCCGACGAGCCGTACGCCTTCACCGCGACAGATCACCAGCACTTCCCTGTCCCTGCGATTCACGTCGCCGGGCGCAACCTGTTTTGGTACGGTCCGGCGATGGCGACGGCGAGGGAGGAGCTGGAGGAAGCGATGGATCGTCGACAAGCAAAGTAACAAAAAGTAGGCCATCATTCGGCGAGGTTCCCCTAAGAACGGCAGGTGAAACCCGCCCTATTAATTTCTTCTAGCTAATAGGTTCATATTGTTGGTAGGGTGGAAACCGAGCATATTCACCTGTTAAAGAACGGAAGGAACCTCATGACTCAGTCCGAAAAGTCTGCTGGCGAATCGGCAGCCGACAAGGTCATCGACCGCGGCAAATACCCCGCAACCCCCGGCGCACACACCACCCTTCGCGGTGGCCAGCCGGTCATGAGCGAACACAAGTCCATCTCCACCGGCGAGACCGGTGCCATCGTTTTGAACGACGTGCACCTCATTGAGAAGCTCGCCAGCTTCGACCGCGAGGTGGTCCCGGACCGCATCCCCCACGCCAAGGGCCACGGCGCGTTCGGCGAACTGCACATTACCGAGGATGTCTCGCAGTACACCAAGGCCAAGCTCTTCCAGAAGGGCACCGTCACCCCGATGGTCGGCCGCTTCTCCACGGTTGCAGGCGAATCCGGCTCCGCAGACACGATGCGCGATGTCCACGGCTTCGCCCTTCGCTTCTACACCGAAGACGGTAACTACGACATCGTGGGCAACAACACCCCGGTGTTCTTCATGCGCGACCCCATGAAGTTCCCCGATTTCATCCACTCCCAGAAACGCACACCGGCTTCCGGCCTCCAGAGCGCTGACATGCGCTGGGATTACTGGACCCGTGCTCCCGAGTCCGCCCACCAGGTCACCTACCTCATGGGCGATCGTGGCACCCCGAAGAGCACCCGCCACCAAAACGGCTACGGCTCCCACACCTTCCAGTGGATTAACGAGAAGGGCGAGCCCGTATGGGTGAAGTATCACTTCATCTCCCGCCAGGGCGTGGAGAACCTCACCGACGAAGAGGCCACAGAAATGGCCGGCAAGAACCCCGACCTGCACCGCCAGGATCTCTTCGAGGCGATCGAGCGCGGCGACTACCCGATCTGGGACGTCGAGGTACAGATCATGCCGTTCGAGGATGCGAAGACGTACCGCTTCAACCCCTTCGACATCACGAAGGTGTGGTCCAAGAAGGACTACCCACGCAAGAAGATCGGCTACTTCGTGCTCAACCGCAACCCGCAGAACTTCCACGCACAGATTGAGCAGCTCGCCCTCGACCCGGCGAACCTCGTCCCCGGTGTCGGCCTGTCCCCCGACAAGCTGCTTCAGGGCCGTGTGTTCGCCTACGCCGACGAGCAGCGCTACCGCATCGGGCCGAACTACCGCCAGATCCCGGTGAACCAGCCCCTCAACCAGGTGGTCACCTACACGCACAACGGCCCGATGGCCTACGAGTTCTCCGACCCGTCGCAGCCCCCGTACGCCCCCAATAAGTCGGATGTTATCGACGGGCTTCTCGACGATGGAGAGACCTCGTCCTCCATGAAGTCCTTCGACTCCGCCGAGGGCCTCTACATCAACCCGGAGCCGAACGACCCGGACTTCGCCCGCTACGCATACAAGAAGCACGCCGAGGACGACGACTTCGTCCAGGCTCGCGACCTGTACCTCAACGTCTACGACGAGGAGGCAAAGAAGCGCTTCGTGTCCAACATCGCCGGCGCGATGGATGGTGTTTCCGCCGCGACGGAGAAGCGCGTCTACGAGTACTGGGCCAACGTGGACAAGGACCTCGCTGAGAACCTGAAGAGGGAATTCACCGAGGGAGTCAAGGCCGGCACATTTGCCAAGCCTGAGTAAAAACCCAAAATTTTCCCCGCCACCCAGTCGGTGGCGGGGATATCTTTTTCAGTGTGTGGGGATCGGCGCGTGATCACTGATTGTGCGAGCGCTTCTCGTACCCAAGGCGCGGGCGAAACTTATCCGGGTGTCGCAGGTTAACCACGGCATCGGCAATGAGCAGTCGGAAACGTTGCTGCATCTCGGGAAGCTGCGCCACGGAGAACCACCGCACATCCGCAGATTCCTCATCCCCCACGAATGGCTCATCGTTTCCAGTGAGCTCCATCCGGTAACAAATATCGATGTAACTAGTCACGTCCCCATTGGGGTAGGTCGTGGGACCAGATGTGCCCGTGCCAATGATAGCTACGGCCTCTGCGTCAACACCGGCTTCTTCTTTCACCTCGCGGGCCGCAGTCACGTGCGGATTCTCGCCGGGTTCAGCGATCCCCGTAACCGGTGTCCACGCACCATTATCGGCTCTTTTCACCAGGAGGACCTGGGGAACCTCCCAGATCGGTGCTCCTTCCGGCACAGGTTTAAGAACGATTGCAGT
Source organism: Corynebacterium sp. HMSC073D01 (assembly GCF_001815555.1). Taxonomy (NCBI): domain Bacteria; kingdom Bacillati; phylum Actinomycetota; class Actinomycetes; order Mycobacteriales; family Corynebacteriaceae; genus Corynebacterium; species Corynebacterium sp. HMSC073D01. The sequence continues at coordinate 4,368 of NZ_KV821038.1, forward strand.
AACACCGGGTAAAAACAGCGGATCGTGGCCGATCTTCTCACGCAAAGTCATAATGAATTCGGGTGTAGGCATGCCTCCACATTACTTTCTCCTCCCGCTGGCGGACGTTCCCGCATCACGTCGCGGCATTCCCCACCTTTTCTCAGGCCGCAGAGGACGGTCAGCGCCTGCCCGAAAACGATCATTTATGTGATCAAAGTAACAATAATTTGGTGATTTATGGAATGATTGCACGAGCCATGTTAACCCCTCCCCGTGCCACATGATTAAGGTGCTATCATATGCCGAATCCTCATGAAGTAGTCACCCGCCGCGCCCTCGCGGTTTGGATGTCCGCCGTTATTGTCTACATCATCGCTATTACAGGGCGCACCAGTTTCGGTGTCGCCGGGGTTGAGGCCCTGAATAGGTTCCAGGTCGATGCCTCACACATCGCGGTATTCACCGCTGTACAAGTGGGCACCTATGCCCTTTCACAAATCCCAGCAGGCTTACTCATCGACCGCTACGGCCCGCGTAAGTTGCTCGTCTATGGCGCCCTGATTATGGCGTTCGGGCAGCTGCTCCTCGGCTTCACCACGGTCTACGGGGTTGCTATCTGCGCCCGCATCCTCATCGGTATGGGCGATGCCACGGCATTCCTTTCCGTGATGCGCATCCTCCCCTACTGGATTCCGCTGCACAAGTCGCCGATGTTCACGCAGCTCACCTCCTCACTCGGCCAGCTAGGACAGTTCCTGTCCGCGATTCCCTTCCTCACCCTCCTGCACTGGGCGGGATGGACACCGGCGTTCGTCACCCTCGGCGCGGTCGGAATCCTCGTCGCCATGGGAGCTCGTGTCGCAGTCGCCGATAGCCCGGAGACCGACGCGGCAATGGAAGAAATCCGTCGTGCACGCCACGAAAAGGAAGAGCACGTTAAGGAGCTCCGCCGCCAACGTGCCGACGCTGCCAAGCGTGAGCGGGCAGGGCTTCCGCCCGTAAAGAAGGCCAACGTCGTCGCCCACCAGGTCGCAGAGCGAGCCGACGGCCAGCGCCGAGCGGTTCTCCGCGGCGCACGGAAGTTCTTCCTTCCCCTCGTCGCTCTTACGCGCCTACAGGAGGACGAGAAGCGAGGCCGCCACGGGCGAGACACCATCGAATCCGTGAAGAAGGTAGCGAAAAACCCCATCGTCTGGCTGGCTTTTCTCATTCACGCCACATGCATGACACCACTTATCACATTCACGCTCCTCTGGGGGCTCCCCATGATGACGCAGGGAATGGGCCTCTCCCCCGCAGTTGCAGGCCTCGTCCTCACCGTCAACTCCGTGGTGAGCTTCGCCATCGGCCCCTTCCACGGCTTCGTTTCCGCGCGCCTCGGGGGTCGGCGCGACATTGCAGCATTCATCTTCGCCATTGGCCTTGGCCTGACCTGGGTCATCTTCTTCTGGTCCGATAAGCCTCGCGGCCTCGTCGCCGTCGTCATCGCTTTGGTCTGCATGTCGATCCTCACACCCGCCTCCAACTACGGCTTCGACTTCGTGCGCGAAGAATTGCCCCACAATGTTGTAGCCACAGGCACCGGGTTTGCCAACATGGGTGGCTTTATCTTTGGCATGGTCGCCTCTCAGGGCATGGGTATTCTCCTAGACATCTCCGCGGATTCGACCACGTACACGTGGGCAGACTTCCAGTTCGGATGGCATGCGGTCACCGCAACGTGGTTTGCAGGACTCGTCTTTATTGCGATCTTGCGCACAGGGATCTTCCTCGCCTCGCGACGCAAGAACGCAGCGCCCCGCCGAGTACGCATTGTCGAGTCCTCTTCCGACAGCTAAGCCGCCTTCTCTTACATTCTTCTCAGATTCCGCCGCCTGTGAACCAATCAGGTGGCGGATTTTCCATTTTCTCCCCCCACTCAAGATTCATTCACTACCGTCAATTTGCACACCACCTTTCAAAGCAGTGACACTTCCCCATCCAACCAATACTGCTGGATATAGCTATGAGTTCCGACTTACCCAATCGGAAAAAGCTCTCAGATAACCACCCCCTCCCTCCACCCCCATTAGGTCGGACGTTTTTTACTTTCCTATAGAAAAATTGGAACTTTCGTTCCCTCCCCAGAACCCCCATCAACCTTGCAAATGTCCGAAAGTACCTTAAATTTTTTAAGGTTTTCATCAACTCCGTAACTTTTTCCCTTTTAACCCTTTATTAACTTAGCCCCAAAAAACCCTTGAACGAGGGCGTTTCCTGGTCTAGATTTAATTGCGTTGCCAGCCAGTGGCCAGGTCTTTTTTACAAGACCTCCATGTGGCGCGGCTTACCATTCTTTCCCTTTCCGAAACCACGACTCTGATCAGGAGATACAGATGAAGTTCACCAAGATTGCAGCTTCCTTCACTGCTGCAGCGGTGGTAGCTGGCCTGTCCACCACCGCAGGTGCCGCAACCATCAGCGACGACTACAACGAGACCCCGCTCATCAACCCCGAGCTCCCCATCGTTCACACTTTCCACGGTTCTGACCACATCAAGGCCAACATCCTGAACCCGCACCCGGTGTGCAACCCCTGGGAGGACTACCGCACCGTCCTGTACAAGGCTAAGGACAACTTCACCCCTGCAGGCACCATCTCTGCCACGAACCAGACCACCAACGATATCCCGCTCTCCCAGAGCCTGTCCATGAGCCAGTCGATCTCCCTCAACGTCAAGGGCGACCGCTCCATGAGCACCTCCATGAACATTGGCGGTGGCTACAGCAAGGATGGCGGCTCCGTCTCCAACGGCATCACGATGTCCCTGTCCCAGTCCCTCGGCGCTTCTGCTTCCTACAGCCTCAGCTGGAATCAGGGCCAGAGCATTGGACCGTACACGATTAAGCCCGGTGAGACCGGCGAGGCCACCTACGGCTTCCGCACGATCACCATGGATGGCACGCAGCAGTACTGCAAGCCGAACGGCACCTGGTCCACCCCGACCCTGTGGTCCGCACTTGCTCCTATCAAGAAGGAAGTCAAGGTTAAGACCTACTCCACCCTAGCTGGTGCACATGACGCTGTCGCCAACAACAAGGTCGACCACGTCATCAACGAGAACCTCAAGAACGAGACCGAGCCCACCGTCGAGGAGAACACCTCCGTCGACGCTGGCGACGTTGTCGGCGATGACTCCGCCGTTGAAGAGGACAAGGTAGTAAAGCCCGTCGAGACCGAGGAGATCGTCTCCGGCGCCGAGGCCGAGAACAAGATCGCAGAGGAAGACGCAAAGGCTTCTGAGGCCAAGGATCCGTCCGAGGCCGTCAACAGCGACTACGAGCTCACCCCCCGCCTCACGACCGCTAAGGCAACCGGCTTCTCCGGTGCCGTCGCTCTTCGCCTGAAGAACACCGGCACCAAGCGCTACGAGCCCGACTTCCCCTACACCACCTACCGCATCGAGGTTAAGACCACCGCTAAGCCCGGTGACTACCTCTACGGTGTCGACCGCTTCATGACGGCTGGCTGGTTCAACGGTGCATACACCCGCGACCTCGGCTTCGACCGCGACAAGTCCGTCCGTACCTTCGAGGTCACCCTGTCCAACCCGATTGAGCCGGGCGAAGAGGTCCTCGTTTCCAACATTCACTTCGGTGACGGCCTCATCCGCGGCCACCGCATGACCAACACCATCACGGTCACGCAGACCGGCGGCCACAAGGGCGACGCTAACGTGAACGCTAAGGAGTTCAACTCCGCCGACATCACCACTGATGACTTCGGCAACAAGGCTAAGGGTGTCTTCTAAATAGATTTCCCCTCATCTCTGGAGAGACAGAACGTAGTTCTGTCTCTCCTTTTTTCTACCCCCGATACCGCACAACAAGAAAAAAGCGACATCGGACATCCTCGTTGCGGGGGTACTTTGGTGCAAATCGGAAGATTTTGGCCGATCTTTACCAAATCGTTACATTTAAAGGTTTTCTCCAGCTAACTTTAAGTACAATACTGAATATATAGCAGGCTCTACCCGTCATACATCGCTCCTGCCAGCGGTCTTAACCATTCCCTACCCTTCCCCTCTTTCACTCGTTTAATCACTATTTCTTTACGCGGAGACAATATCCCATATCACGGGATTTTTTTATTACGAGAAAGTTAACGGACCGGCGTGCCAAGTGGAACCATCGCCGTCACCCCCGGCCAACCGAGCGGTTTTTCCTTACACTCGATTGCAGTGTCGCGCGCATCGCGAGACATCACCAAGTTTATCGGTCGCGAAAACACGCGCCGATTCTCTTCCAGATTTATTGTGATCGGTACTTATCACCTACTGACGGCGGCGAACACCTCCTGCCGGGGATAGTGCCCTAAGAAAGGATAGACAGAAGATGACGGACAAGAGGAATATCCAGGATCTCCTGAACGCCACTGCGTTTGACGCCAAGGGCGAGAAGCTCGGCAAGATCAACAACCTTTTCGTTGATGACAAGACCGGTCAGCCCACGTTCATCGAGGTAAACCATGGTCTCTTCGGCATGGGTTCCAGCCTGGTTCCGCTCCGTGGCCACCGCCTCAATGGCGACGAGCTGAAGCTCGCCTTTGACAAGGATCTTATCAAGGACGCACCGGAAATCGACTTCGAAAACCAGCTCACGGCTGCCGATCAGGACAAGATTTACGAGCACTACCGCCTCGCGGATGTTCAGGATGTAGAGAGCTACGTCACCGACCGTCCGGCCGCTGAGGAGCACGTAACCGAGGACACCAACCGCCACGCAGCTGCGGGCGCAGGCTTCGCCGGCGCTGGCTTCGCCGGCGCTGCTGGTGCCAAGGACGAGACAGAGGCTAAGGATGTCATCGACACCGACAAGCGCGAGGTTCGCGAGCCTGTCGCTGGTCGCACCGACGACATCATCCTCGAGAAGGAGCACCTCAATGTCGGCACCGAGCGCGTCGCCACCGGCGAGGCTCGCCTCCGCAAGTACCAGGTTGAGGAAACGGAGACCGTCGAGGTTCCGGTCACCCGCGAAGAGGTTCGCATTGAGCGCACCCCCATCTCCCCCGAGGAAGCCAAGAACTTCGTCGGCTCCGATGCCACCGAGGCAACCGTCACCCTCCACGAGGACAAGATCAACGTGACCAAGGAGTCTGTCCCGGTCGAGCGCGTTTCCCTCGGCACCGAGCAGGTCCAGGAGACTCGCACCGTGTCCGAGACCGTTAAGCACGACGAGATCGACACCAAGGGTATCGACGGCTACGTCGACCCGGAGGCCGACCGCAAGTAACGTCCCCCTCTTTTTATAACCCGGTGGCTGCACGCTGTGCAGCCACCTTTTTCTTGCCCTGCGTTCCCCAGCGATGAGGTCTACACTCATTGTTATGTTACGGGGGTTTCTACGTTTCGGTCCACGCACCCGCAGAAGGAAAATTCGCGCGATGGCCAAGGAGGCTGGTCTCATCGCGTTTGTCATCGTGCTCTCACTAGGGGTGCTGTCATTTTCGAAGACAGAACCGGAACAGGCTCTGCCAACACCCATTGTGACATCGACGTCTGAACAGCCCGCTCCGCCTCCGCCACCACCACCCACTCTTTCTGGAACTGGTCGCCTGTTTCTTGATGGACCGGCACCGATTTCCACAGCAGTGTATTCGCCTACTCCCGCAGTCGATCCGCTCGAACCGAGCGCCACGGGTCTCAATGACGTGCAGTGGGTTGACGGGCTCGGTGTGCCGCCCGCCGACGCGGCTGCAGGCACGGTATTTCTCATCGGCCATTCATGGTCTCAGTCAGGTTACGTGCTCAACGGCTTGTCGGAATTCGTCACCGCGCGGACGGATTTTTCTGCACCGTCACCACGCCTACCATCGCAGAGTGTTCAGGGATCCACTCTTTCGCTTGTCGACGCTGCCGGGGTCACGGTGCGCTGGACGGTCGATACGGTTTTTCTCATCAGTAAGTCTGCGATGACCGGTGACACCGATATTTTCCGTTCCCACGCACCCGGTCGTGTGGTGCTCATAACGTGCGCTATCACCGCGGACAAGGATCTAGACTACAACGTCGTGTTGATCGGTCACCGGCAGGAATCAGCGGTCGGTACAATGCGTGATAGGTAAAAAAACCACCGTCGTGGAAAGGATCATTCGTGGGCAAGCCCGATGTGCTTCAACAGCTTCTGCGTGCCACTGTTGTCGATAGCCAAGGCAAGAAGGTGGGCAAGGTTCGCGAGGTCTACGTTGACGATGATTCCAAGGAACCCAGCTTTGTCGAGGCGTTTCGAGGCTTTCTGCGGATGAAGTCCGCATTCATCCCTCTGCTTGGCTACCGCCTCGAGGGGAAGACTCTGACGGTGAACTACCCACTGGATGTCATTGCTTCCGCCCCCGTAGAGGCGATTGGAAAGTCGTTGTCAACGGAATACCAGAACACCCTCTACACCCACTACAAGGTCATTGCTGCCGAAGAGGCAGCTCCTACGACGCCCGCCGCAGATGATGAAGTGCAGGCGGTGGAGAAGACGGGATCGCACAAGGTGGAGCTAGACACCGTCGATAATGAAGTCAACTGACCCGATCGGGTCAGACAAAAATCCCCGTGTCGCCCGAACCATCTCCGTATCGTCGTATGCCGTCTGGACAATGCCGCCCTCGCTCACGCTGCGGATGTCCGCCCCCGGCACCGCGGCGATAATCGGCGAGTGAGTGGCCACAATGAACTGGCTGCCACGACGAGCTGCGAGGGCGATGTGCCCCATGACCGCCATCTGACTGACGACAGATAACCCTGCCTCCGGCTCGTCGAAAAGAAATAAACCGCGGTCCTTAAGCGCATCATCAAGGACATCAAGCACGGTCTCCCCGTGGGAACGACGGTGCGCACCTGCGTAGGAAACGCTCCTGTCCAGCTTCGTGACCTGGTTGTAGTGCGTTTCCGCACGCAGGAAATACCCGGCACGCGGGTTTTCTGGCCTGCTTACCCGCAGCAGCTGGTGAAGGGGTGAGTGCGTCGGCTCACCGGTAGCGGTGAAACTCCTCGCTCCCAGGAACCCGCCGTCGGGATTGAAGCGCATAGCTACGGCGAGGGCCTCCAAGAGTGTCGACTTGCCCGCACCATTGTCCCCCACGAACACTGTGACTGGGTGAGAAAACTCAAGGGGACTCTCTTTTAGCGCCTGGAATACCGGCAGGTGCTCTACGTAACCGAGGTCCACAGCCGGCCCCGGTGCCGTTTCAATTTGGACCTTCCGTATGTACACCTACCTGTTATTCAGGATGGTGTCCGTGAGCACCTGTCGCACAGCGTCCTTCAGCGGTCCAGCATCGAACTGCGGCGTCGACGGGGCGGGTTCGGTGTGCTGAGAGTCGTGGCGTCGAGGGCGAGGAGCGGGGGCAGGGGAGGTTGGCTCAACGGTGAGGGTGAGTGTTTGCCCCTCGAGCCGAACGCGCGTGTCGGCGGCGACCCCGGACGAGCGGGCGGCGTCGACAAGCGAAGAAAGATCGGCAAACGTTGCGTCATCGAGGTTAATGGAAAATGTCAGTGCCATGGCCCCGAGTATACCTTCCCCCAAAAGGGGGCATTGGAAAGTGAGATGAAGGTAACACTAATAAATCAACATCTTCCAGATCACTCCAGCGGACAGACGCTTAAACCTACTACATGTAGTGCCTACCTCTTTTACTTTTTCCATATTTGGGGTGTCATCAAACATAGGTTGGAGTTACGTGGATGTAATTACTGGCTTAGGATTCGATGTATGACCTTCACACACGACCGCGTTTCCATCGATGCCATTTCCACAATCAATGAGTACCTCGACCGCTCCGACTGGCGCGTCAACGCCAATGCCAACCAGGACTTCTCCCTCGGCGGCATGATGCTCAACACCTCGGGCAAAGTCGTGGCCAACTACTGGCTGACCCAGGTGTTCTCCCCCGCAGCAAACACGGCCCACCGCGAAGGTGCCATCCACATTCATGATCTCGATATGCTCTCCGGCTACTGTGCCGGCTGGTCCCTGCGCCAGCTCCTCGAACAGGGCTTTGGTGGCGTACCCGGTGCGATCAGCTCGCTGCCACCCCGCCACTTATCCAGCGCACTCGGGCAGATGGTGAATTTCCTCGGCACACTGCAAAACGAGTGGGCGGGTGCCCAGGCTTTCTCTAGCTTCGACACCTACCTTGCCCCCTTCGTGCGCCTCGACAACCTGAGCTACGAAGAAGTGGAGCAGGCTGTGCAGGAGTTCGTCTTCAACCTGAATGTGCCCAGTCGCTGGGGCACGCAGACCCCCTTCACCAACCTCACCTTCGACTGGGTGTGCCCCGCAGATATCGCGGACAACCATCCCTACATCGGCGAGGAAGTCTGCGACTTCACCTACGGTGAACTGCGGGAAGAGATGGACATGCTGAACCGGGCGTTCATCACCGTGATGATGACAGGCGATGCCGACGGACGGCCGTTCACCTTCCCCATCCCCACCTACAACATCACCAAGGACTTCCCCTGGGAGTCCGAGAACGCACGGCTCTTGTTCGAGATGACCGCCAAGTACGGTCTCCCCTACTTCCAGAACTTCATCAACTCCGAGCTCGATCCCGGCATGATCCGGTCCATGTGCTGCCGCCTCCAACTCGACCTGCGCGAGCTCCTCAAGCGTGGCAACGGGCTGTTCGGCTCCGCAGAACTCACCGGCTCCATCGGCGTGGTCACCATCAACTGCGCCCGCCTCGGCTACCTCCACGCTGGCGACGAGGAAGCCCTCATGTCTGAGCTCGATGACCTCATCGACGTCGGAATCGACACCATTGAGCGGCGTCGCGCAACCATAACCACGCTACTCGACGAAGGCCTGTTCCCCTATACGCGCCGCTGGATGCCGAACCTGGACAACCACTTCTCCACCATTGGTGTCAACGGGATGAACGAAATGGTGCGCAACTTTGTCGGCGATGCCTACGACATCACCGACCCCAACGGACACGAGATGGCGCTGCGCATCCTCAACCACATCAACGAGAAGCTCGTAGCGGCCCAAGAGTCCACCGGCCACCTGTTCAACCTGGAGGCCACCCCCTCCGAGGGGGCAACGTACCGGTTTGCACGCGAGGATCTCGCCCGCTACCCCGACATCATTCAGGCCGGCACAGCGGAGGAACCCTACTACACCAACTCCTCGCAACTTCCCGTTTCGCACACCCCCGATCCGTTTGCCGCCCTGGCTGAGCAGGAGGATCTGCAGACGAAGTACACCGGCGGCACCGTATTGCACTTGTACATGGGTGCAGCCATGAGCAGCGGCGAGGCGTGCTCGAGCCTCGTTCGCCGCGCACTCACGGCCTTCCGACTGCCGTACATCACCATCACGCCCACATTCTCCATCTGTCCTAACCACGGTTACCTTTCGGGAGAGCACCCGACGTGTGAGCGATGCGGTGAGCAGACGGAAATGTGGACCCGCGTCATGGGCTATTTCCGCCCGGTGAGCTCGTTCAATACGGGCAAGAAGGGCGAGTTCCACGAGCGCACCTACTTCTCCGAGAAGCTAGTCACCCCCGCCCATGCCTGAGTTGCCCATCGCCGGACTCATCCCGTTTTCCGCTACGGACTGGCCCGGCCAGCTCACTGCCACGGTGTTCACCACTGGCTGCCCGTGGGCCTGCGTGTACTGCCACAATCCCGCCTTGCAGGATCCGCGCGGTCAGACGACATCCACGATGGCTGAGGTCCTCGAACTTGCGGCCGCCCGCCGCAGGCTCCTCGACGGGGTGGTCTTCTCCGGCGGTGAGCCGACGATGCACCGTGGACTTCCCGACGCCATTCGCGCTGTTCGGGCCACAGAACCGACCTTCGGCATCGGCCTCCACACGTGCGGGTACCTCCCCGAGAGACTCCGCAGCCTGGTGGAGGACCCCTCTACGTGCCCCGACTGGATCGGGCTCGATGTCAAGGGGCTTCCCGACGACCTCCCGGAGGTTGTCCGTTGCACCCCCGTCGGCGCGCGGCGGTCCTGGCAGTCCCTCGACTACCTGGCAGGTACCGCGAACGCGGGAAAGATTGATCTCCAGGTGCGCACGACACTGTGGCACGGCAGCATTCTTGAGGAGCACCTTCCTGAGCTCACCCGGCGCGTAGAAGAACGTGGCCAGGAGCTGGTTGTCCAGTGGGCACATGATGTCGATACCGAGGGCACCTACGTGGGAAGCTAGGGCTCGATCGAGAACTCGGACTCTGACTCTCCCCAGAACACGTTGTCCACCACCCGGCGCGCACGGCGCGTGGCCTTGAGATAGTGCTCCAGGTAGCCACGCGAATCGTCCGGGTCCCAGCCTGCGGCTCCCGCAACATGCGCGAGCGCCGGACCAGGTGGAGGCAGCTGGTCCGTCCGCTTTCCCCGTACGAGGACGAGAGCGTTGCGGGCGCCTGTGGCGGTGAGCCAGGCATGGCGGAGACGCTCGACACTTGTGGCATCGAGGATGCCGGCCTCTTCGATGGCATCGAGCCCTTCCAGTGCGGAGGCGGTGTGCAATGCCGGATACTCGTGCGCATGCATCATCGTCAGCAGCTGCACAGTCCACTCAATATCCGTGAGTGCCCCGCGCCCGAGTTTCGTGTGCGTTGTCTTGTCTGCCCCCTTGGGGAGCCGCTCTTTATCTACGCGTGCCTTCATCCGACGCACCTCGCGGATGGCTGATTCGTCGATGCCACCCTCGGGGTAGCGGAGTGGGTCAATAAGCGCGATGAAGGCCTCGCCCACCTCTTCGTCACCGGCGATGTAGGTAGCGCGCAGGAGTGACTGCATTTCCCATGTCTCCGCCCACTTCTCGTAGTAGGTGGCATAGCTCGCCAACGTGCGAACCACCGGCCCCGACCGGCCCTCTGGGCGCAAACCGAGGTCAACATCAAGTGGCGGATCCCCGGATGGCTTGGCCAGCCTGCGACGCATCCGATCACAGACACCGATGGACCATGTGACAGCCTCCGTGTCACCGACACCCGGCAACGGATCGCAAACGAATAACACGTCGGCATCCGACCCGTATCCGAGTTCCGCGCCGCCCAAGCGTCCCATACCAATAACCGCGATTCGCGCCTTCGGCTCTCCCGCAGCTCGGATCTCCGCCGCCAAAGCGGCGTGGAGGACGGCATCCCAGACGATGGACAACGAGCGACACACGTCCCGTACATCCATCATCCCCAGCAGGTCTGCTGCACCAATGCGGGCGAGCTCAGCCCGCCGCAGCGATCGCGCCACGGCGATTGACTGTTCGGGGCTGGACTGCCTGCCGGCTGCGGCGACGAGAGCCGTGCGAACCTTTTCCGGATTAGTGGAAATAAGCTTCGGGTTATTCGCCCCGTCTCCGAGAAGCTTGACCGTGTCAGGTGAGGACAATAGAAGTTCGGAGACATACGGCGACGTGCCCAAAATATGCATGAGTCGTTTCCCCACAGCCCCCTCATCCCGCAGGAGCCGGAGGAACCAGCTGCGGTCTTCCATCGTCTCCGAGAGCTTGCGGTAATTAAGGAGCCCCGCATCTGGGTCTGAGGTAGACCCCAACCACGTCATCAGGCTCGGCAGCAGAAGCTGCTGCAACTTCTGCTTCCGCGAGGAGCCCGAGGCCAGCACCTGCAGATGCTGGTAGGCACGGTCGGGGAAGTTGTAGTTGAGGGCCCCAAGCTGGAGCCTCGCGGCCTCTGGGGAGAGAGCGAGCGTCCCCGTATCCAGGTTCACTACCGAGTTCAAGAGTGGCCGGTAGAACAGTTTGGTGTGAATGTCTGCGATCGAGTGTTGCGTCTTGCGGTACAGCTCTAAGAGCTGTGCTGCAGAGCTGTGCCCACCGGTGCCTGCTATCCCCGCCGCGCGGGCGATCCTACGCAGCGATTCGACATCTTTCTCCTTCGGCATCGTGTGTGTACGACGCAGGCGCTGGAGTTGCAGGCGATGCTCAAGAAGCCGCATGAACTCGTAGTTTTTAATGAGTGCGTGTCCATCCTCGCGGCCGACATACCCGCCTGCGATGAGGGCGTTGAGTGCAGCGACAGTGGAGCTCACCCGCAGGGATTCATCCACGCGCCCATGCACCATTTGGAGTAGCTGGACGGCGAACTCAACGTCACGCAGTCCACCGCGGCCGAGCTTGAGCTCTCGGGACTTAAGGTTCTCGGGCACGTTGCGGATCACACGACTACGCATCGCCTGCACATCGGGAACGAACGAATCCCGCCGCGACGCTTCCCACACCAGAGGGTGTAGCGCGTCGATATAGTCCTGGCCGAGTGCCATATCACCTGTCTGCGGCCGGGACTTGAGGAGAGCCTGGAATTCCCAGGTCTCGGCCCACCGCGAGTAGTACGCCTTGTGCGATTCCAGCGTCCGCACCAACGCACCGTTCTTGCCCTCGGGACGCAGTCCCGCATCGACATCGAACAGTGCCTGCGAGCCGATACGTATGAACTCACTAGCCACGCGTGTGACCTTCGGCGAAGCTGGCTCCGCCACGAAGATGACATCCACATCCGAGATGTAGTTGAGCTCCCGCGCACCGCACTTGCCGAGCGCTATCACAGACAACCTCGCGTCGGCCTGTTCATCGCCCCACACCGTGCCCTGCGCACATGCGAGAGTTGCGGTCAGGGCGGCGTCGGCAAGCGTCGAGAGCATCGCCGTAACGTGCGTGTAGGGGACGGGAATCGCCACCGCCCCGGAAGTTGAACGGACGAGGAACGTCCCTGCCAGGTCGACAGCCGCAATGCGCATGAGGAGCGTGCGGTAGGCATGTTTGATCGTTCGGACGGCGTCCGTACCGCGAAGAGGCGAACGATACATACCGGGAGTATCGAGGCTGTCCGTCGCACCGCATCCCTCGTGGCTGCAGTCCGGGCGAGCATCGACTGCCTCGAGCATGAAACGCATCATCTCCCCCGGTGTCGGTGCCGGTTTTCCTACCTCCTGCCACTGTTCCGGATGGGCAACGAGGTGGTCCGCGAGGACAGTTGATGCCCCGAGTAGTCCAAAGATCCGCAACCGCAGCTCAGGATTGATGTGCAAGCTCTGGTTAAACACGCTCCACTCATCTGCAGAGACCGCATCCTTGAACCGCAACAGGCCGAGGAGAACCTGGTCGGGGTCGGCGGCTCCCGACATGTCGCGCAGCAGGTCACTGTGCTCGGCTTTGTACCACCCGAGTTCCTCCAACTCAGACTCCGCTGCCGGGCGCTCGAAGCCAAGCGCCGCCGGCGTGGGAACTGCTTTCCTCGTTGTCCGTGGTGATTGCACTTTTCTTCCTTAGAAAGATTCGCTTCTTGCTGCTACAGGGGGAGGTTCGATTCGAGCTCCCACGACGTAATCTGCGCCTGGTACTCACGCATCTCGGCCCATTTTGTCCGCAGGAAGAACTCGAACACTTTCTCCCCGAGGGTATTGGCCACGAGCTCGGACTTTTCCATCTTTCGCAGCGCCTGGTCGAGAGTCTGGGGCAGATCCACGTACCCAAGTGCATGACGCTCACGCCTGGTCAGTGCTGCGATATCTTCCTCAGCCGCGTCTGCGAGCTCGTAGCCCTCCTCGATGCCCTTGAGCCCAGCAGCGAGCAATACGGCGTACGCGAGATACGGATTGCAGGCGGAGTCCACGGAGCGAACCTCAATACGCCGGGTATTGGCCTTCTGCGGCGAATAACCGGGCACGCGGATCAACGCCGACCGGTTCGACATTCCCCACGTCGCTGCGGTGGGTGCCTCCGCGCCGAACATAATGCGCTTGTACGAGTTCACCCACTGATTGGTGACCGCAGAGATCTCCGGCGCGTGCTGCAAAATTCCGGCAATGAATTGCTTTGCAGTTTTGGAAAGGTAAAACTCATCGTCGGTGTCATGGAACGCGTTGTACTCCCCCTCAAATAGGGACAGGTGCGAGTGAAGACCGCTACCTGCGTACTCCTTAAAAGGCTTGGGCATAAACGAGGCGTGCACGCCGTTGCGCAGCGCCACCTGTTTAACCAGGTAGCGAAGCGTCATGATGTTGTCGCTCATCGTCAACGCGTCCGTGTGCCGGAGATCAATCTCCTGCTGCCCCGGCGCAGTCTCGTGGTGGGAGAATTCCACCGAGATACCCATCGATTCCAAGGCGCTCATTGCTTCCCTGCGGAAGTTTGGCGCCTGGTCATTCTGCGCCTGATCGAAGAAGCCACCGAGATCGGTCGGCTCCGGACGCTGTCCGTGGGTGTAGATCGTCTTCAACAGGTAAAACTCTACCTCCGGGTGGACGTGGAAGGTGAATCCCTGTTCTTCTGCTTTTTCTGTTTGGAAGCGCAGAATCTGTCGCGGGTCAATCCAGCTGGGTTGCCCATCCGGGGTTGTGATGTCGCAGAACATGCGAGCTGTCAGGCCTGTGCCGTCATCCCCTTCGAAAGGAAGAAGCTGGAACGTCGATGGATCAGGGCGCGCCAGCGTGTCGGCCTCTGCAACGCGGGAGTATCCCTCGATAGCAGAGCCGTCGAAACCGATGCCTTCAGCGAAGGCGCTTTCGATCTCCGCAGGCACGACAACGACGGACTTGAGCATGCCCCACATATCGGTAAACCAGAGGCGAATGTAGCGAATGTCTTGATCTTCCAGCGTGCGGAGCACAAATTCCTGCGAGCTTGTCATGACTACCAATCTAGCTTTTACCCTCCACACGGCGGGACGGAAACGGGGGTAAATTTTTCCCCACTTCCCCCTGGCTAGCATATATGTTCGAATAAACGGGGGTAGATGGCGTGGGTATGTGGTGCTGGAATGTGTTCACAAGCAATCATTCGTTCGAAAGGACCTTCATTTGCCAGACCCGCCGCATAGTGACGATCAGCCCACGTCCGACATTCCAACATACGACTTCCCTCCATACCCACTCTCTCCTACAAAGGATCACTGACATGAGCACCACATCATTCGCCACCTACACCATCAACCTTCTCAAGCACGCCGCACTACTCGGGTGGACACCGGAAGCACTCCGCCACCACCTAGCCAAGACCAACACCCTCCCCCTTCTCGATTACTGCATGTTTCTAGCCAAGAGTGAGCTCAGCGATGCGGTTCCAGCAGAGGTGCGCTACCACTGGCACGTCGAATGTCCATATGCAGAAAAACAGGATGCGTCCTCAACAAACCTCCATACACTTTGGGAGCAGCTGCGCAAGCTTCCTCAAATCACGTCCGTCGACCTTCGCCTGGCCGAGGATCCATGCGCTGACGACGACAATCTGCCGGAAGAGCAGCGAAAAGCGCAACGTAAAATCACAGCTCTGTTGCGAAAGGCCGAATCGACTCCCTACGAAGAGGAAGCGGCTACCTACATTCAGAAAGCGGCTGCTTTACAGGCCAAGTACAACGTTGCCGCTGCTACTGTGGATCAGCCCCGACACGTACGTACCAAGCGAGTGCTCATTTCCGCCCCGTATGTGCGAGAAAAGAGTCTGCTCCTCTGCGCGATCGCCAGAAACTGCGGTGTACGAGTCATCGCACTGACTTCTACCGGTGTCATGTGCACAGTCGGATACGCTGCGGATCTCGCCTACGTCAGTGACATGTTTGCCAGTCTGGAACGACAGTGCCTGTATTTCATGGAGAACTCACCACGCGCACGCGAGGCACGAAGCACAGGCACCACAACCTCATTCCGACGCAGCTTCATCATTGCGTACGCTTCAGAGATCGGAGATATTCTTGCCTCTGCAACACGAAATATAGCCGACGCACACGAGGCCTCCCACTCCGCCTTGGTGGAGACAACCGCCGCTGTGGATAAGACCTTCCGCGACCTATTCCCGGAGACATCCACAACTCATATTCATGCCCGGAACGATGCCGGATACCAGGAGGGAGCCCGGTCAGCGAAGTCTTCTCACTTCGGCGGCGATTCTTCCGGAGTTGGTGGGCGGCGAAGCATCGGTGCCTAAACTGCCCTCGCCCCACGCAGCCCGCCAGAACCTGATAGAAAAGGGGTATGGGCACACAAAATTTCCTCGAGGTCGAAGCTAAGTTCGCTGTCTCCGACACACTGCCGGTTCCGGATTTCACAAAGATCGCGCACGTGGATTCGGTGGACGAGACGAATGTCTTTCACTTGTCCGCAATCTACTACGACACGGAGGACCTCGCGCTCACCCGCGCGAAGGTCACTCTGCGTCGGCGCACCGGCGGAAAAGACTCCGGCTGGCACCTCAAGCTCCCCTCCGATCTCGGACGGGTAGAGGTGCACGCCGACTTCGATCCCGAGCAGGAGGGGCCACTGACCCCACCGGAGGAAGTTCTGCACCCGGTGAAGGTCCTCACCCGCAACCGGGAACTCGTCCCCATCGCCCAAGTGGACAATGTACGGCACGAAACTGTCCTGCGTGCCTTCAACGGAACCGAGATGGCGGAGTTCTGTGACGACCACGTCACCGCTTGGTCTCTTCTCCCCGGAGGCAACCGAACCTCCTGGCGCGAGTGGGAGGTGGAACTCGGCAATGATGTGTCACGAACAGATAAAGGGCAGGAGATCCTCACGTCCGCCACGCGCCTCCTCATAGTCAACGGCGCGTCCGTCTCCCACAGCCCATCTAAACTCGTTATGGCTCTCGGCGAATCCGTAGACAATGTTTCCTCTCCGGCTCCTGTCGCCCAGGTAGAAGAGGATTCTCCGCTCCATGCCGTCGTCACCGCCTTGGCTGAAGGGCGCGACAGAATAATTGAGATGGATCCGCAGGTTCGCCGCGATGAGTGGGATTCCGTCCACCAGATGCGAGTTGCCACCCGGGAGCTTCGCAGCCATATTCAAACCTTTGAGGGAATCATCACTGGTCCCCGCGTCACTGAACTGGAAAAGGAACTCAAGTACCTTGCTGGGCTCCTCGGCGTTGCGCGAGACGCAGAAGTGGTCGAAGCACGCTTCACTGAACTCGTCGACCAAGTACCTATCGAGGTCATTGGCCGGGAAACCCGCGCGCACCTCACCTCATCAATGTCGGAGACCTACCGCAACGCCCACGACGAGATCCTCTCCTACCTCGACTCCGACCGGTACTTCACCTTGCTGCGCTGCCTGGACGAGGTCATCAAGGATCCGCCGACCCCCGAAACGGTGGAAGAAGACGCACCGGTTCAGCCCGATGAGCACCCGGAATCACCCGACGACGCTGCCGAAGATCGTCCTCTGGAAGCAGATACGACGGATCCCGTGGACGACACTCCTGAAGCGGTACTCGCCAGCCACCTGTCCAAGGCTTACATCAAGCTTCATCGGCGACACCTCAAGGCTGTGGAGGAGTGGGAGGATGACACCCTCCCTCTGGCCCACCGCGAGGCAAACTTCCACAACATGCGGAAGGCAGCCAAGAAGCTCCGCTACTCAGCGGAGGCTGTGGGCAAAGCTACGGATCTAAAAACGCGGAAACTCTATGACGCCTGCAAGCAGATGCAGACGGTACTCGGCGACTTCCAGGATTCCGTCACCTCCCGTGATGTCATCGCTGAGAAGGCACAGGAGGCGCGTGAACGTGGCCGCGATACCTTCGGTTACGGCGTTCTGTACCACGTGGAGATGGCCAATGGACTTGCTGCACTGAAGGAATATGCAAGCGCCGAGAAGAGCATCCGGAAGGCGTACCGCAAGCTGGAGAAGCAGGTGCGTAAGGCTGCTCGCCAGCGCGAAGCCAGGGAAGCCCACAACCACGAGGAGGAGGCTTCCACCGAAACGGGTTGGTAGTTTTTACTTCTCCCAGGCCGGCGGCTTACCCCAGTTGTTGTCGGTCTCGTCCTGCTGATCCGCTTCCTTCGTCCGCTCCGCGGCGATGGACAGGGCCTGGCGGGCTTCGCCCTCCGTATCGTAGGGTCCCATGCGGTTATCCCAACTGGCCTGCTTCCCCTGCTGCACCTCGCCGGTTTCCACGTTGTAATACCACTTGTCGCTCATGAAATGGTCGTCCTCTCTTTTCGGATTGATTGGTATGCGCCCCAGGTTACCTGGTTTCCCTCGCACACAGCCGAGTTCGTTGGTTGTGGCCGTGTACTCTGGGACGGTAAACGGTTGGCGCGACAAATGTTAAAGGAGCGGTGGCTAGAAATGGAACGGTGGCCGGAGCCTCAGGATAACCTGGCAGACATTGTGTCTAGCGAGCACCGGAAGCAGTGGTCTGCCCCTGACGGCGTGGCGTGTGCCCCCGCAACGAGCGTGTTGATGGGCGAGTTCACGGATTTCACGGGCGGGATGAGCGCGGTCATGGTTCATTCGCTCGAGGCCGCTGTGGCGTTTTCCTACCGCACGGATCGTGAAGTTCACGTTCGGTTCCTCCAGACGGGAAGCGAGGAGGACATTTCCTCAGCCGATGCCGATGAGCTGGAAAAAGCGGCTGGGACCATCCTGGATCCCCCCGTGCACGAGGATGACAGTCCTGCGGAGTGGAATGTTTCCTCCAGTCTGCCCACCGATGAATGGGCTGTCCGACTCGGTGGCGTGGTGATCACGATGATTCACCGCCAGCTTTTGACCAGGGATACGCCGGGGGTGAATGTGACCGTGGTGTGCGATATTCCGCCGCACGCAGGCCTGGGGCGCACAGCCGCGGTCACGTCAGCATTGGCGTTCGCTCTCAATGGCGAGCCGGACGAGCGCGACGATGCGCCCACCCGGGCGAAGCTCGCGTCCGTCGCGCATTGCGCTGCGGAAGTTTTTACGGGGCTGATGCACCCGCGCGCGCGTTTCGTCGGTTGTCTGAGGGGCACGGGTGAGGGGGTGAACCTCGTGGACTTTGGAGACGGCTCACTGACCGTTGCGCCCGCCATACAGGACGCCATGGTCATCACCCCGGCGCTTACGCGCCTGCCGGAGGCCCGCGACAACAGCGATCGGCTTGCCTGGCGACGCACCTTCGTCTCCCAGGCTTTGAAAAACTTCGGTG
Source organism: Corynebacterium sp. HMSC073D01 (assembly GCF_001815555.1). Lineage (NCBI taxonomy): Bacteria > Bacillati > Actinomycetota > Actinomycetes > Mycobacteriales > Corynebacteriaceae > Corynebacterium > Corynebacterium sp. HMSC073D01. The sequence continues at coordinate 23,257 of NZ_KV821038.1, forward strand.
TAACGACGCTCCAGCAGCTTCCCGACGCCCCGGCGCGCGTAGGTGACTGGCTTCGCACTGTCATCTCGGTGAAGGGTAGTGAGGGCTTGCCGACGGTCGGGGCTGCGGTGGGCTGGCTCACCTACCTCGGTGAGGAAGCCACCCGGGCACACGAGTTCGCTGGGCTGCTCCGCTCCCGTCGAATGGACGACGCATTCGAGGTTTTCGCCCGCTCCGCAGGTCCCTTGCGCGAGTTTGCCCTCGACGAAGCGGCTGCTGCGGCTCCAACCGACATTCCGGCGCGACCGGCGGCAATCGGGCGCTCCACAGCCATGCTTTGTTTGACGGGTTACAACGACCTGCCGGATGTTCCGGGAGCCCACGTTATCGTTCTCCGGCCCGGTACCCGCGCGCACTAGTCAGCGGGCCAGGCGAACGCGATCTCTCGCTCGGCGGGATCAGCTGTAACGAGCGTGACCGGTGTGGTGTCTCCCTCGGCAGGGCTCCCGACGAGGTCGGTGGAGATGATCGGCGGCTGAGAGAGCATGATCTTCGCCGTGTTCTTTTCCTCGTTCGTCTTCAGCACGAGCGCGTCGAAAGTTGTCCCCACCCACGGCTGCAAGACAGTCGCCTCTGTCAGCCGGATACATGCGTTATCCACGGTGTTTGCGCGCTGTGAGGTGCGGCGCATCGTGTCGATGACAGCCTCGGCATCCTCGCGCGCCCAGGATTCCGGCGCGCGTCCTTCCGCGCGGGCGAGGCAGTACTCGGTGGCGTACCTATCCACGAGGCGGCGCAGCGGGGCTGTGACGTGGGCGTACATCCCTCCAACGCCCGCGTGGATCACTGCAGGCTTGGTATCGAGGAAGAGATAGTCCGCACCGCGGAGGAGCTTGGCCGCTTCTTTATGTACGGCCATTCCCGTCACGGTGGTTGGGTCGACGGAGGCCAGGAATACGCCGACCTCACTGCGCGGGTCGAAGGTCAACCCAAGGCTTGCTAGCTCAGTGGCAAAGGCCTCGAGAGCCTCTTCCGGCGCAGGATGCAGCGTTCGCAGGTAGCCGTGCCCCCACTCGGCTATCATCGCACCGGCAACCATGCCGGCCATGAGGGAGACCTCCGAATTGTCGTCCATGGCTTGGTTGCGTGGTTCGAGGATGAGCTCGTACTTGCCGTCGTCTAGCCGGTGTACGCGCGTATCGGGAAGGGAAAGGTTCACGGCTTTTCGACGCAGTGAGCTCGCCCGTCGCAGACTCCCCAGCCTGGGCAACAAATCGATCGACGGATGGTGAGCGTTAACGTAATCCAGCTGCGCGCGGGAGCGAACCGTAGCCCGCGAGAGGTCGTATTCTTGCACCTCCCCCGCAGCGTCGACAAGCATCCGCCAGCACACGGCGGGGCGGTCGACTCCGGGCAGCAGGGAGGCGCTGCCCTCCGACAGCTCCGGCGGGTAGAGCCGCGCGGGTTCATCTGGGAGGTAAATGGTTTGTCCGCGGCGAAGCGCCTCGTCGTACAGCCCCATTCCCGGGCGGACGAAGGCCCCCACATCGGCGATCGCGTACCAAACCTCGAGGCAATCGCCTTTCTCGGTGATGTACACCGCCTGATCGAGATCTTTGGACCCCACCGGATCGATCGTCACAAAGTCGATGTCGCGCAGATCCCGGCGGTGAGCGGCGAACTGATCGCGCGCCGAGCGGGCCTCCTCGACAAGGTTGGGCGGGAATTCCCGCTCCACCTGGAACTCGCGGGCGACGTCGGAGAAGTCTAATTCAGCGGCATACAGCTTCATACTTTCCCATTGTGCCCCGAAACGCGTGGGCGAGTGAGCCAACCGTAAGCCGGATTCTGTCGTGTGGCGACCATCCATCTCGCTACCGCCATTGCTGACGGCCTTCTACATAGCAGCTACCCGCAGACTCGGACGAGCAGCCCTCAGGCGCCTGCGCAGCCACACCGCTAAAGGATATGACCTTTTGCCTTGCTCTCGGTGGGGTTTACCAAGCCGTGGCAGTCACCTACCGCGCTGGTGCGCTCTTACCGCACCCTTTCACCCTTACCAACACCGAAACGGTGCTGGCGGTCTCGTTTCTGTGGCACTATCCCTCGGGTCGCCCCGGGTTGCCGTTAACAACCACCGTGCTCTATAGAGTCCAGACTTTCCTCGGCAGCGCGCGCTGGGGAACCAGTCCCCTCGTTCACGCCGACGCGATCGCCATGGTCGACTCACTCGCGAGAAAAAATTGTAGCCCTTCCCCCCATGCCGATGAAATTCCCACCGACCGGACAGATCCTCGACAGTTACAACTATTGGAAACAGATAGACAGTACGGTAAGCTGATGTAGGTCTAAAAACACATCTACGTGCGCTAAGGTACATAGATTCCATCTATATATGCTCGGAAAGTTATGGAAGACAACACTGAAAAATTCCCAACAACGCCTAACGACCCGGTAGATAGCGAAGAATCCTTCTGGGACGACGACGAATTCGCCGCCGAGGAGGGGGAACCCATGTCCCTCAGCGAAAAATACGAGGAAAAGGAAGAAGGTACATTCTTCTCCCGGCACAAATGGGTGATCATCCCGCTCATCATCGCCGTGCTCCTCGCCTCTGCCTTTGGCATCGGCAGCGCTGTCCTGACAGCGTTCAGCCCCAAGGAGACGGTGAGCTCCACCGACTTCCGCACCGTTGCGAAGAAGGACGTTATCGACCGCGTCAGCGTCAAGGGAACGATTCAGCCGATCCGCACGGCAACCCTGTCGACCAAGCTCACGACTCCCGTGCAGGATCTGCCCGTCGCCGTCGGCGACCGAGTGAAAGCCAACCAGCTTCTCGCCCGCATGGATACATCCTCTCTCGAGCGTGAGCTGGACAGCCAGCGCCAGCAACAATCTGCCTCCAGCTCGGAGTCGCAGAACGCGATCAAGCAGGCCCAGCAGCAGCTCGCACAGCAGCGCGAAAAGCTCGACCGCGGCCTCAACCAGGAAATCAACTCTGCTAACTCCGCGCTCCGCGATGCCAACCTGCAGCTCGAAGGCGCGAAGCAGGACTTCGCAAACCGCGCCCAGCAGGTGGAAAAAGACAACGACCCGGCGCTCCAGCAACAGAAGGATGCTGCGGAGCAAGCACGTAAGGCTGCCCGCGATGCAGATCTCGCACGTGCACAGGCCGAATTCGGCTTGGCAACTGTCCAGCGCGTCAATGGTGCAGCAGAACACCAGGCTGACCTCAACCGAGCACGCCTTGACCAGCTCAAAAACCAGGATTTATCCAGGCTTACTCCGGAGCTGCGCGAGGCAGCCGAGCAGGAGATCGCAAGCCTGCAAAACACCATCGATGGGGAAAACGGCGCACGCGCCGAGCGCGACCAGTCCATCGCCAATGCTGTTACCTCGCTACGACAGGCAGAAAACCAGGCCAGCGATGCAAAGGATGCACGCACCAAGGCGGAAAACCGCTACGCCGACGCTCTCGCGACCTCCGATCAGGAGCTCGGCCAGCTGCAGCGCAAGGTGAACGCCGCTGAGAACGCGGTTTCTGATGCCACCGTCGGTGTCGAAGCCGCCAAGCTCGGCGCCAAGCAGGGCCTCGAAACCTCCGCTTCTGCCCTCGACCAGGCCGTGAATTCCGCAGCAGCTGCGAATGCCTCGAGCGATCTGGCGAATAACAAGCTCATGATCGACATTGATTCCGCCGATGTGAACAGTCCTTTTGACGGCATCGTTACCGCACTTCCGGCACAGAAGGGCGCACCGGCCACGGGGCCAATTGTCACCGTCGCTGACGATTCTCGCAAGAAAATCGTCGTTCAGGTGAAGGAAGTCGATCTGCCCAAGGTGACCAAGGATTCCAAGGTCCGCTTCACCACCCCGTCCACTGGGGACAAGGAGTTCACCGGCAAGGTAGTCAAGGTTTCCCCTGTCGCCAACGACCCCATGGCAAGCATGTCCTCGGGCGCGAGTGGTGAGGGTAGCGCAGCTGCCGCCGGCGCAGGCTCCACCGATGTCACCTTCCCCGTGGAGATTGAAATCACCGGAGGCGACGAGCTTCGCCTTGGCTCTTCCGCAAAGGCCCAGATTATTCGCTCGGAGACGCACGACACCATCGCTGTCCCGCGCGATGCCGTCTTCACCAATGATGCGGGTAAAACTGCGGTCCTCGTATTGACCGGCAGCGGTAACAAGGGGACGATTGAGGAGCGCGAGGTAACAACCGGCAACAGCAACGACTTCGATACGTCGATTAGCTCGGGCCTCGAGGAGAGCGACCGTGTCATCACCACGGCGGAGAAGTACCGCGACAAGGTGGGTGCGACGGCCAAGGTCGAGATGAGCGCGAAGGGCGCCTAATGAGCTTGCTCATCAAAATGAAAGATATTGTCAAGACCTTCAACATCGGCCAGCCCGGTGAATTGACGGTCTTGCACAAGTGCAATTTTTACGTCAAAGACGGCGAATTCGTCTCCGTTGTGGGCCAATCTGGGTCCGGCAAGTCAACGCTCATGAACATCATTGGGCTTTTGGACTCCCCCACCAGTGGCCAGTACGTCCTCGGTGGTGTCAACGTTCTCAACGCCCAATCCGATGAGCTCGCCCGCTACCGCAGCGAGTCCATCGGGTTCGTGTTCCAGAACTTCAACCTCATCGGCCGCATGAACGCGCAGAAAAACGTCGAAATGCCGATGATGTACGCCGGCGTTTCCCCTAAGAAGCGCGCCGCCCGCGCCCGCGAACTCCTCGACCTCGTCGGTATGGGTAACCGCATGGGCCACGAGCCGAATGAGCTGTCCGGTGGCCAGAAGCAACGCGTGGCCATCGCCCGGGCGCTGGCCAATGAGCCGAAGCTCCTGCTTGCCGATGAGCCCACCGGCGCCCTCGACTCGCACACCGGCCGCATGGTCATGGACATGTTCCACAAGCTCAACAAGGAAGAGGGGAAAACCATCGTGTTAATTACCCACAACCCCGAGCTCGCGGAGGAAACCGACCGCATCGTCACCCTCACCGACGGTGTCATCGCGAACCCGCATGGCACAAAGGGCGAGGGGCGTATGCCACAGCCGGAAACGGAGGCCGCACGATGAACCTGCGCGAAGCAATCCGCCTCGCCCTCACCAGCCTCCGTGCCAACAAGATGCGCTCGGCGCTCACCCTCCTCGGCGTTGTCATCGGCATCGCCTCCGTGGTGGCGATCATGACGCTCGGGCACTCCTTGACAGCCCAATCGGAGAAAACGTTTTCCGACATCGGCTCCAGCGACCTCAACGTCACGCTGCAGCAAAAGAGTACGGACGAGGATTCCGACGAGGAAAACAAGGACGACGAGGACTCCATGTTCGGCCCCGCCGACCCTTCCAACGAATCCGACCGCATCAGCGACGATTCGATCGAGCAACTACGCGGCCGCCTCGGTGATTCCGTAGACTACATCTCCATCAACGCAGGCCAAATGTGGAACGCCACCGTCACCCAGGGCAGGGAACGCGAGCAGGCCTACGTTCAGGGTGTCAACGCCGATGCCCTCAACATGCAGGACATGAAGATGAAAGGCGGCCACCTCCTCAGCGCCGAGGACATCTCCGGTCACCGAAACGTCGCGGTTATCCCCTCGAAGCTTGTCGACGAACTGTTCAATGGCGACCTCAACGCCGCCCTCGGCGGGGAGATCAGCGTCGAATACCAGGGTGAACTGCAGTCCTTCATTATCGTTGGCGTGTACAACTCGGAAAACGGCAGCAGCGGGGCGATCTTCTTCAACGGTCCGCCCTCGGTGTATATCCCCTACCCCGTGGCTAAGAAAATGGACAAGTCTGTGGCCGGCATCACGGACTTCACCGTACGCCCCTCGGACAACGCCGACGTGGAGGGTCTGAAAACCCGGATCACGAACTTCTTCGACGCATCCCAGGACTACAAGGTGAAGGTTTCCGACAACAAAGCCGTGCTGGAGTCGGTCAACAAATTCTTCACCGCCATCTCCGCCATCTTGTCCACCATCGCCGGTATCTCCCTCCTCGTCGGTGGCATCGGCGTGATGAACATCATGCTTGTCTCCGTGACGGAACGCACTCGCGAGATCGGCGTGCGTATGGCTCTCGGCGCCACGCGCAAGGATATCCGCACGCAGTTTGTTATTGAGTCGATGATCGTCTGCGTCATCGGTGGCATTATTGGCCTCATCGTTGGTGGTGGCATCGGCATGATTGGCTCGAAACTCATGGGCCAGTTTGTCCTGCCTCCACTTGGTGGCGCAATCTTTGCCCTCGGCTTCTCCTTGGCAATTGGCCTGTTCTTCGGCTACTACCCCGCCGGCAAAGCAGCCCGCCTGAACCCCATCGAGGCGCTTCGCTACGAGTAGGGATCTCTACAGCACGGGCGGGGTGTGGATGTCGGCTTGTTGCCCCGCCGCAGGCGCAGGTGCTCATGTTGAGGCGGGGCCTACCACCAAACGGGGGAACAAAGTAGTCTAAGCCGTTGATCCGCTCAATCCGGCCGTATCTCGGCTTGGTGGGATCATCATCGTTGCGCCCGTTGTGGAACGGGCACAACATGGTGAGATTCTCCAACGTGGTGGGGCCACCGCTTACCCAGGATTCACTGTGGTGCATCTGGCACTTATCCGCCCACATGCACACCCCTCCACCGCACACACCGGCGTCTTCGCCCGCTGAATCTTTCGCTCAAGCGGACCCGCAAACCGCGCATCCGCAGTACGGAACCGGAAAAACCCCAACTCTTTACCCGTCACAGGATCCAACACCAACACCCACCCAAACTCGGCAAGCTTCATCTGCGCCCACTCCAACGCAGTAACCGACGTCCCATCCGACAGCGACAACATGTAGTTATACAACTCATGCTCCGTCGCCCCCATGGTGGAAGTATCCGCCGGCAACACAACAACCGGCTCCACAGCGGGTAGTTCTCCCGTGCCGCCAACAGCAGCAGTCACAAAGTTGACAGCCGCATCCCCACCCTGGGCACGCGCCCTATCAATCGCCGTGCGCCCCAAATGCTGATCCACCACAATAGTGATCCGCATCTTTGTGGTGCCAGAAATCGGTTGTTCCGTAAACGAATTCTTCGGATTGGTCGCCTGCATCGAATTAAAACGAACCAGCACAGCCACCGCAGCGGCCCTGACCGTGCGGCAATGAGCAACGCTTCGCGTCAACTCGACACGAACCTGCCAGGCATGATCCGGGCGAAGCGGTCATCCGCCCCGTCCTGTTTCCTAATCTCCCCAGTCGACATCCCCTGATAAACACCTAGGAGCTCCATCGTATGCGGCAACAAAGCCGCGATCTGAGCTCTTAAGTTCATGCCCCACATACTAGTGGGCTAACAAAAAACCAATTTAAACCTCAGTCGAGGGAACCGATTCAGAAAACAGGAAAACACAGCGCAACGCCCCAATCCAGGCCAGAAGCCACCCTCAGATAAAGGCAATCACCGGGGCAACCAGGGGGCGTTTTAGGACAGGTGCGCTGTGGAATTGAAGAGCGTCAACAAGCTCGGACCATCAGCGTAGAACTGGACGGTGCTCACGGATGCCAGGTCGAGGTGCATTCGCGAAACGGACTTCCCCGGCGCGCGCAGCGTGAGCCGTACGATGGCCTTAATCGGGTTGACGTGACTGACCACGACGATGGTCTTGCCCGCCCATGTCTTCTGTGCTTTGGTCACGAACCGCTTCGACCGCCGATAGACGGAGTCGAGGGATTCGCCGTCCGGTGGGGCGATGGTCGGGTCGTCCAACCACTCGGCATGGAGTTCGGGGTCGCGCTCGTGGGCCTCGGCAAAGGTCAACCCCTCCCAGGTGCCGAAGTCAACTTCGCGCAGCGCTTCGTCGGTATGGACGGCGACTCCTGCCATATCGGCGATGCCCCGAGCCGTCTCCTGTGCCCGTTTCTGGGGCGAGGAGATGACGGCATCAATGTTCGTGCCTTCAAAGAAGGTTGCCACACGCGAGGCTTGTGTGCGTCCCAGTTCGGTCAACGCCGGGTCGCTCGAACCCGAGTACTGCTTCTTCACACTCATCTCGGTTTGCCCGTGCCGAACGAGGTAAATGGTCAGGGCCTCCGTAGTGGCACCGACCCAGTCCTTGTTCGCTGGCGCGTGTGCAGCCTGCCTATCCTTCGTATCCTCTGCATCCTTCGGATGCGAGGGCGCGACCTTCGGATCCGAAGGGTGGCTGGATGGGGCAGCAGAGCCAACGAAGCCCGGCTTCGCGCCTTGTGCGCCGGCATCCATCGCGATGTTGGCCAACTCGTCGGCGCGCGCGTTCTTCTTGCGGGGAACCCACAGAATCGAGAACTGCTCAAACTGGTTTATCAGCTCGTGGGCAATCTTGGCCTTGGCCTGCATGTCCGGGTGCTTGATTTTCCAGCGCCCGGACATCTGCTCGACGACGAGCTTGGAATCCATGAACACCTGGCAGTGCGTCGCACCGAGCTCCAGGGCAGCCCTGAGGCCGTTGATGAGCGCCTGGTATTCGGCGACGTTATTCGTGGTCTTTCCCACAAAGTGGGACAACGCACGCAGCTCGTTCCCGTGGGAATCCTTCACGACGCTGCCGGAGCCGGCGATGCCGGGATTGCCGCGGGAGCCACCGTCGGCAAAAACTGTAACTCCGAGCATTAACGCACCAGGTAGGTGCCGCATTCGGGGCACTGGGGAACAACGTTTGCGGGGGCGGAGCGGATCTCCTGAATGTCGGCTGCAGGAAGAATGAGGTTGCAGCCACCGCAAGCACGACCGGTGAAGGCGGCCGCACCGAACTCCGAGATAACCTTCTGCTTGTCATAGGCAGCGAGGACGTCTTCGGGCAGCTGGGCGCGGATGTCCTCGGCACGCTGCGAATCGTCGGCAGGCGTGTGGGCGGCAGCGGCGGCGCGCTGCGCGGCGGCGAGGCGCTCCTCGAGTTCCTTCACGCGCTGGGCGTGGAGGTCTTGGTTGGCGCGCTGGGCGGCGATGGCATCATGGTTTTCTTTCAGCTCACCGGTGAGATCGTTGGAACGGCGGGCGGCGGAGGCGAGGTCGTGCTCCAGGTCCTTGCGCGTTTCGCGGTCGGTGGCAGCGCCGAGCTCTTTGCGGTCTGCCTGCTCGCGACGTTGGAGCTTCACCAGGTCCTGCTGGATGCGGCGGATCTCCAGGTCGATGTCGCTGGCGGCGAGGACGGCACGGGAGTGGGCCTCGCGTTCCTCGGCAAGCTGCTCGCCGAGCTTTTCCACCTCGAGGTCTTCGGGGGTGGGGCCGCTCGCACCACCGAGTTCGGCGGCGGCGAGGTCGACGAGAAGATGCTGCTTGTCCTGGTCGAGTGTGAGCACTACGTTTCCTTTCGAATGCCTAGGTTCCACGGGTCTGTCACGAGCGTGATAATTGTAGTATCCACGTCAAGTTCGCTCGTGATCGCCCTTTCCGCCTGGTACACCCAGGGGAATTCGCTGGCCCAGTGCGCCGTGTCAATGACGCACATGTCGCTGGCGGCGAGGTGGTCGTCGACGATGTGGTGTTTCAAGTCGCTGGTCACGAGGACATCCGCGCCGGCTGCTGCGGCGGTGGGCAGGAAGGAGCCGCCCGATCCGCTGGCGACGGCAACGGTGGTGATGGGTTTGTCCGGGTCGCCGGCGGCACGGATACCCCACGCTGTTTCCGGTAGCGCGTCTGCCACCCGCTGGGCGAACTCTGCAAAGGTTACGGTCGTTTCCAGCCTGCCTATGCGCCCGATCCCCGTGCCGGTGGGTTCCGGCGCGGTTTCTACACAGTCGTAGGCGGGCTGTTCGTACGGGTGTGCACGGTAGATCGCCGCCCGGATCTGCTCCCTGTCCTTTCGCTTGCCGACGAACTCAATGCGCACCTCGGCCACCGTTTCTAGCTCACCGTGGGAGCCGATCGCCGGCGACGAATTCTCGCCGGGAAGAAACTGACCTGTCCCCTCGGTGTGGAATGCGCAGTCACTGTAATTCCCCACGTTGCCCGCTCCGGCAGAAAACAAGGCGCGCTTGAAGGCAGCGATGTCGCCGTTATCCGGGAACTGGACGCCCCATTTATCCAGGATGGAGGTCTGTTCATCGAGAGCACGGGTGTCGCCGGTGATCCCCACCAGCCGGGCGAGCTCATCGTTGACACCGGGGCGGGCGGAGTCGGCATTCGTGTGGGCCGAAAAGATGGCGAGGCCACCGCAGATCGCCTCGTGAATGATCCGCCCCTTGGGGGTTGCCGTGGAGACGAAATTGACACCCTTAAGCAGCAGCGGGTGGTGGGTGATGAGCATCTGCGCGTCGGCATCGAGGGCGGCGCGCACAACGTCGAGCGTCGGATCAAGGGCGAAGGCCACCTTTGTTACCTGCTCCTCCGGGTCACCGACGGACAACCCCACCTTGTCCCATGATTCCGCGAGCCTGGGTGGGTAGTGGGCCTCCATGACCCGAACAATATCGCCTACGGTTGGCATCGTTGAACCTCTCTTATCAGTTCTCGCACATCCTCGGCGGGCCGCACGGCCAGCCGCCAATAGCTCAAGTCTAGCCCGGGAAAGGTATCGCACCGCCGAATGGCGATGCCGCGTCTGGCTAGCTCCTGGCGCAGTGATTCCGCGTCACCGGGCGGCTGGACGAGGAGGTAGGGTGCCTTCGAATCCGAGGCGAGCGTGAACCCGGCTGCGGTGAGGAGGGACTTCATCTCCTCGCGTTCGGCAGAGATATCCCCCGGCTCGTGTTCCAGCACCCACTCGAAGGCGGCTAGCTGTAGCGAGCTTGTCGCCCAGTGGGGGCGGAAGCGCGCCACGTCAACGCCCTCCGGGATGATCATGTAGCCTGCGCGGAGTCCTGCGAGGTTCCATGTTTTGGTCAGGCTGCGGGTGACGAAGGCGTTGGGTGGCGCTGTGAATGGGATGTCGGTGATGTCGGCGAACGCTTCGTCGACAAGCAAAAATTCGGCGGGCAGCACCGGCTCGATGACCGTGCCCGTCGGATTGATAGGACAACCGATGACGGCGAGGTGCGTGGGGGCGATCGCGGGGAGCGTGTCGAAGGGTGGCTCCATCATCGCCCGGGTCACCGGGACGCCGGCGAGGCGCAGGGCGTTCTCCGGCTCGGTGAAGCCGGGGTGGATAACGGTGGCGTCGCGCCACCCGAGGTTAGCGATGATGGTGAAGCCCTCTGCTGCCCCAGAAAGGAGGACCACCTGCTCGGGGGCGACGTGGTGGCGGCGAGCAAGCTCAGCCACGACTGCCCTCTCACGGGCGGCGGAGGGGTAGGAGCCGAGGGTGGCAAGCTCGGACGCCAGAGCGTCGACAAGCCCCCTGGGAGGGGTGAGCCCACGGACGTTGACGGCGAAGTTGAGCCGGGATCCCTCTTCTTCGTCGCCGTGAAAAGCCAGGTCGACGCTCGTATACTGCATTTGTACAGTATGGCAAAATGAAGGGCATTATGAAAACGCTTCTCATCGACGTAGACGGAACCCTCATCGATTCTTTCCCCGGCATTAGAGCAAGTTTTCTTTCCGCCCTCGATGACCTGGGAATCAACCACCCGGACGAGGAGTTCGTCTCCTCCATCGCCGGCCCACCCATGGAACAGACCATGATGCGACTCGGGCTCAGCGCGGACCAAGCGGCCGCAGGGCTGCGTCTCTACCTGGGGCACTACGGCGAGGACGGCTGGGACAATTCAGCCCCCTTCGACGGGATGACGGAATTCCTCGCCTGGGCAAAACAAGCAGGTTTCCAACTTGTCACCGCAACGAGCAAGGGCGAAGAGTTCGCACGGAAGACCCTCGAACGCTACGCCATGCTCGACTACTTCGACTTCTTCGCCGCCGCCGAAGAAGACGGGCCGCGGCGCACCAAGGAAAAAGTCATCCGCTACGCGCTGGACAACCTCCCCCACCCCGCCACAACCGACGAGATGCTCCTCATCGGAGACCGCATCCACGACATCGACGGCGCGCGGCAATTCGGCATCCCCGCCGTCCTTGTAGAGTGGGGGTATGGCACCCCCTCGGAACACCGCCAGGCACACCACGTGGTGGCCACCCCAGACGAGCTGAAGGAATATGTGCATGACTGGTCCGAAGCCTAATCTCCACGTCACCTTCGTATGCACGGGTAATATCTGCCGCTCCCCGATGGCCGAGGCACTATTCAACGACTTCCTTGCAACGCGTGGCGAGGAGCGCATCCGCGTCACGAGCTGCGGCATCGGTGACTGGCATGTCGGCCAACACGCGGACATGCGCGCGCTCGTGGAACTGAAGAAGGTCGGCATCGACGGCAACTACCTGCGCGCCGAACAGGTGTCCGAGGAACACCTCAGCGCGGATCTCATCGTCGCCCTCGCCGCCAACCATGTCCGCAGCCTCGCCTCCCTCGGCGCGGATCCCGCGAAGATCCGGCTCCTGCGTTCCTTCGACCCACAGGCACCACGTGGCGCCTCCATCGACGACCCGTACTACGGCGGGCGCAGTGGTTTCACCACAACGCGCACCCAAATTGAGAGCTCCCTGCCTGGTCTTTTTGAGTGGTGCATCAATCACTTAGACTAAGAGGCTGTGAGCACTTCAAAGATCCTGCGGACATTCCTCAAACCCGGCTGGGTGATCACGGCTGTCCTCATCGTCGTGTTCTCCTACTTCGCCATCACCGTGCTGGCGCCGTGGCAGCTGGGGAAACACGAGGTCAAAAGCGAACAAAATACGCAGATCCGCACGGCCCTGCGCACCGACCCCATCCCCGTAGACGAGATTTTTGTGAACGGCGCGCTTCCCGCCGACAACGCGTGGCGACAGGTGGAACTCGTCGGCACCTATTCCCCCTCCGACGAGGTCATCTTGCGTATGCGGTCTGTGGCCGGTAACCCGGTGTTCCAAGTGCTGACCGTCTTCACCACCACATCCGGCGACGCGTACCTCATCAACCGCGGGTATGTCCCGCAGCAAAAGGATTCCGGAGTTCCGGAGATCCCCGCCGCCCCGACAGACACCGTGACCATCACCGGCAACGCTCTGCCCGGCGAGGCCGATTCCGGCCGCCCACCGCACGCGGACGATTCCCACCAATACGTTCTCGACATCAACCTGCCGCAGATTTCCTCGCTCACGGGCACCTCGCTTGCCGACGGCTACATCCAACTCGCCGACAAACAGCCCGGCGTGCTCAACGCCATCCCCCTGCCCAAGCTCGACGGTGGCCCCTACCTCTCCTACGGCCTCCAGTGGATCGCCATGGGTATCGGCGCGCCCATCGCCCTCCTCTACTTCATTCGTATGGAATTGAAGGAGAGAAAACGCGACGAGGAAGAACAAGAGGAACTCGAGGGTCTCATCCCCGACCCCGATGACGATGAGGACGATGAGCCGGCGCCACAGCGCTCCCGCTACGGCGGGCAGCGCCGCAACCCCTACGCCAAGTTCGAAGCGCGCCGCGAAGACCGCTTCTGAGCGATAACGAGCCCCACCCCGAGGGCAGCAAGCTGCGTCACACGGGATAGCACGACTGCCTTCTTCACCGTCTGCGTTGTCGGGTACGGCCCGTGCCCGAGGGTAGGCCGCTCCTCCACTCCGTATGAATACACCGTCCGGCCGCCGAGACGCACCCGCAGCGCCTCCGCAGCGGAGGCTTCCACCCAGCCAGCATTCGGGCTCGGGTGGTTGGCCGCCGCCGCGTACACGCGCTGCCACGTGTCCCGCTTTTTCGGTGCGAACAGGAGATGGATCGCCGTTGTCACCCGCGCGGGTAGATAGCCCAAGACATCGTCCAGCCGCGCAGCAGCCCACCCGAAATTGGAATACCGCTCGTTTTTGTATCCCACCATCGCGTCGAGCGTGTTCGCTGCACGGTGGAGCACCACGCCCGGCGCGCCGGCAAGACCCGCCCACACGAGTGGCGCGACCGCCGCATCAGAGGTGTTTTCCGCCAATGATTCCACCGTCGCCCGGGCGATGCCGTCGCCGTCGAGAACCTGCGGATCCCTGGAGCACAGCCACGGCACCCACGTCCGCGCGTGGTCTACGTCCCCCTCTTCCAGGTCGTGTGCAACCTGCGTGCCAACCTTCTCCAGCGTCGTCCCACCGAGCGAGGCCCACACGGCGACCGGCAGGAGAATTTCTGGAGCAAGCGCTGCCAGAATCGTCGGGGGAATAACAGCGGCTGCGGTGAAGCCGATGCCGGCGAGCTTCGAATCCCGGTATAGGTGGCGTTCGAGGAAGCTGGCGTAGGAGCCGAAATAGGCCACGGGATGGTGGCGCTGTGGGTCGCCGAAAAGCTTATCTGCGACAAAACCTGTGATTATCCCCCACTGCACGGATGTCCGTTCCCTTTCTACGAAAGCCTGGCGTGTGTACCCAGTGTGTACCAGAAAAGGCCAGACCCCCGCTTTTCATTTCGCAGCGGGGGTCTGGCCTTTATCATTATTCGTGCGCTCTACAGGGCTCGAACCTGTGACCTTCTGGGTGTAAACCAGATGCTCTCCCAACTGAGCTAAAAGCGCCGACGTGCAGGTAACTGTAGCACGGACCGTCGGGTCCGCGAAAATCGCCTACTTGGCCTGCTTATTTCCGCGCTGCACGAGGCAGGAACCCTGCCAGCTTCCCAGACGCTGCGCGCCGGTCTGGACGAGACCTGCCAGCTGCGCAGACTCAGCGATGATGCCGGGTTCGACGGTTCCTTCCGTACCCGTCGCGGGGGTGAGCAACCAGATGCAACCGGAATCCGAGAGGTTGCGCACTGCGTCGACGAGACCGTCGACAAGATCTCCATCCTCGTCCCGCCACCAGCACAGAACCATATCACAGATGTCGTCAGTGTCCTCGTCTACGAGATCGGCACCGATCACGTCTTCGAGCGCCTCGCTAATGTTGCTATCGGCATCGTCATCCCACCCCAGTTCCTGAACAATGAGACCAGGACGTGCCCCCAGGATCTTCGCGTAATCCTGCTCGCGACCATCTGCCACGTGAAATAAACCTTCCTCTACGGAGTAAAAACTGAATATTGCACTACATATTACCGCCTATTGCTCTGTTTCTCCACGAAAGCAGGCATGAACCATACGAAAGTAGGAGCGTCCGCGTAGTGAGATTGTTTAACGATGCAAGGGTTTAAGATAAGTGTGACACTATCCGTTCTTTGTATGATTAGGAACACATTATGACTTCCCCGTCATCCCAACACGTGGATAAAGCGGACGCGGGCTACTCAAAGGCTCTCAAACCGCGTCACATGCAAATGATCGCCATCGGCGGTTCCATCGGCACCGGCCTCTTCCTCGGTGCAGGCGGACGCATTTCCATGGGTGGCCCTGCCCTCGCCTTCGCCTACGCCCTGTGCGGCATCTTCGCATTCTTTATGATCCGTGCCCTCGGCGAGCTCACCATCTACCGCCCGTCCTCCGGCGCGTTCGTTTCCTACGCCCGCGAGTTCCAGGGCGAGGGCGGCGCCTACGCCACCGGCTGGCTGTTCTTCCTCGACTGGTCCGTGACCGTGATGGCGGACATCACTGCGGTCGCCCTGTACGTCCACTACTGGTCCATCTTCACCACCATCCCCCAATGGATACTCGCCTTCGGCGCTCTGGCCATTGTGTTTGTCCTCAACCTGCTCTCCGTGAAAGTCTTCGGTGAGCTCGAGTTCTGGTTTGCACTCATCAAGGTGGCGGCGATCGTCATCTTCATGATTGTCGCGATCATCTTCATCGTCACGGGAAACTCCAGCGCCGGCTACGATCCCGGCATCCAGCTCATCCGCGACAACGGTGGCCTCTTCCCCGAGGGCTTCGCGCCGATGGTCACCCTGGCCCTCGGTGTTGTCTTCGCGTTCGGTGGCACAGAAATGGTCGGTGTCGCAGCCGGCGAGGCGAAAAACGTCCGCGAGGTCATGCCCAAGGCCGTCAACTCGGTCATGTGGCGCATCGCCCTGTTCTACATCGGCTCCGTGTTCCTCCTCATCATGGTCATGCCGTACGACGCCTACTCATCCAACGAGAGCCCGTTTGTCACCTTCTTCTCCGCCATCGGTGTCCCCCATGCCGGTGACATCATGAACCTCGTCGTCCTCACCGCCGCCATGAGCTCCCTCAACGCCGGCCTATACTCCACCGGCCGCACCCTCCGGTCGCTGGCTGTTGCGGGCTCTGCCCCAAAGGTAGCGGCCAAGATGAACAAGAACCACGTTCCCGCCGGCGGCATCGCGATCACCGCTGGTCTTGGGCTCGTCGGTGTGCTCATCAACTACATTTACCCCACCGATGCCTTCAACATCGTCATGAACCTGGCAGGCATCGGCATCGCCGGTACATGGATGTCCATCATGGTTTCCCACTGGCTCTTCGTGCGCAAGGCAAAGCGCGGTGAAGTGGAGCGTCCGGACTTCAAGCTGTTCTGCGCGCCAGTCACTAACTTCCTCACCCTCGCCTTCCTTGCCCTCATCATTGTTGCAATGTGGATGCAGGATACGGCGGGCAAAATCACCATCTCTACCTTCGTTGTTCTCGCCATCCTGTGGGCTATTGCCTGGTTCGGATTCATTCGCAAGCGCGTCGACGGAAGCCTCCTAGAAAAGATGATTCCCGGCGACGAGGAGGAATAACACGTAAAATTTAAACAAAAGTAATCTTTTTACCCCTAGGAGGAAAAACCCGCCATGGCAGAAAACATGATGGACGATAGTAACTACGTCCTCGTCCGCGACGGCGTCGCCTCGTACCTGCACGACGACGACCCCGAAGAAACGCGCGAATGGCTCGAATCCCTCGACGGTCTCCTGGAAACCAGCGACATGGGTCGCGCCCGCTTCCTCATGCTCAGACTTCTGGAGCGTGCGACGGCAAAGCGCGTCCCGCTGCCCTCGCTG
Source organism: Corynebacterium sp. HMSC073D01 (assembly GCF_001815555.1). Lineage (NCBI taxonomy): Bacteria > Bacillati > Actinomycetota > Actinomycetes > Mycobacteriales > Corynebacteriaceae > Corynebacterium > Corynebacterium sp. HMSC073D01. The sequence goes on from NZ_KV821038.1 coordinate 40,088, forward strand.
ACCTCCACCGACTACGTCAACACCATCCCTACCTCTCTCGAACCAGAATTCCCCGGCGACGAGGACATCGAGAAGGATTACCGCCGCTGGATCCGTTGGAACGCCGCCATCATGGTGCACCGCGCGCAGCGCCCCGGCATCGAGGTCGGCGGGCACATTTCCACCTACGCCGGTGCCTCCCCGCTCTACGAGGTGGGTCTCAACCACTTCTTCCGCGGCAAGGACCACCCCGGCGGAGGAGACCAGATCTTCTTCCAGGGCCACGCCTCCCCCGGCATGTACGCCCGCGCCTTCCTTGAGGGGCGACTGACGGAAGAAAACCTCGATGGTTTCCGCCAGGAAGTCTCCCGCGAAAACGGTGGCCTGCCCAGCTACCCGCACCCGCACGGCATGCCGGAGTTCTGGGAGTTCCCCACAGTGTCTATGGGCCTCGGTCCAATGGATGCCATCTACCAGGCACGCTTTAACAAGTACCTGCACAATCGCGGCATTAAGGACACGTCCGAGCAGCATGTGTGGGCTTTCCTCGGCGACGGCGAGATGGACGAACCCGAGTCCCGTGGCCTCATTCAAACTGCGGCCACCAACCAGCTGGACAACCTCACCTTCGTGATTAACTGCAACCTGCAGCGCCTCGACGGCCCGGTTCGTGGCAACGGGAAGATCATCCAGGAGCTCGAGGCCTTCTTCCGGGGCGCGGGCTGGAACGTGATCAAGGTCATTTGGGGCCGCGAGTGGGATGCACTGTTCGAGGCTGATCCGGACGGCAACCTTGTCAAACTCATGAACCACACCGTGGACGGCGATTACCAGGCGTTCAAGGGCCACGACGGTGCCTACGTCCGCGAGCACTTCTTCGGGGCCACCCCCGAAACCGCGAAGCTCGTGGAAAACATGACCGACGAGGAAATCTGGCACCTCCACCGCGGTGGCCACGATTACCGCAAGATCTACGCCGCCTACCAGAAGGCCCTGGAGACAAAGGGACAGCCCACCGTCATCCTCGCCCACACCATCAAGGGCTACGGCCTTGGCCGTAACTTCGAGGGCAAGAACGCCACCCACCAGATGAAGAAACTGACGCTGGAAGACCTCAAGTACTTCCGCACCAAGCAGCACGTCCCGATCAGCGACGAAGAGCTGGAGAAGAACCCAAAGGAGCCCCCGTACTACAACCCGGGGCCGGATCACCCCTCCATCAAGTACATGCTTGAGCGTCGAAAAGAACTCGGCGGCTTCCTGCCGGAGCGGCGCGGCCACCGCTACGAGCCACTGACCGTCCCCGGACCGGAAACTCTGAAGAAGCACATGAAGGACTCCGGCAAGCAGAAGGTCGCCACCACCATGGCGGTGGTGCGTATCTTCAAGGATCTCATGCGCGACAAGGAGCTCGGTGAGCGTTTCGTGCCGATCATCCCCGATGAGGCCCGCACCTTCGGCATGGACTCCTGGTTCCCCAAGCTGAAGATCTACAACCCACTCGGCCAGCAGTACACGCCGGTGGACGACGACCTCATGCTCAGCTACCGCGAGGCCGTCGACGGCCAGATCATGCACGAGGGCATCAACGAGGCTGGCTCCGTCGCCGAGTTCATCGCCGCCGGCACGGCGTACGCCACCCATGGCGTGGCGATGATCCCGATGTACATCTTCTACTCCATGTTCGGTTTCCAGCGCACCGGCGATTCTATCTGGGCCGCCGGCGACCAGATGGCTCGCGGATTCCTCTTCGGTGCCACCGCCGGTCGCACGACGCTGACCGGTGAGGGCTTGCAGCACCTGGACGGCCACTCCCTCACCCTCGCATCGACAAACCCGGCTGTCGTGTCCTACGATCCGGCGTTTGCCTACGAGCTCGCCTACCTCATCCCCCGTGGGATTGAGCGGATGTACGGCACGGCCGACGGCGAAAACGTGATCTACTACATCACGATTTACAACCAGCCGATCCACCAGCCAGCCGCACCGGACGACCTCGATGTGGAGGGCCTGCACAGGGGCATCTACCTGTACGACAAGGCTACGGGTGACGGCCCCTCCGCGAACCTGTTGGCGTCCGGTGTCGGGATGCAGTCGGCGTTGAAGGCGCGCGACATCCTCCGCGACGACTACGGTGTGAGCCTCAACTTGTTCTCCGTCACCTCCTGGAGCGAGCTTGCCCGCGATGGCCGCGCGAAGGATCGCGTCGCCCTGCGTGATCCGTCCGTGGATCCGGAAAAGGCATTCGTCACCGAGGTGCTGGAAAAGGTTGACGGCCCGTACATCGGCGTTTCCGATTTCGAGTGCGCGGTTCCCGATTCCATCCGCAAGTGGGTGCCCGGCGAGTACACGGTCCTCGGTGCCGACGGCTTCGGCTTCTCGGACACGCGCGAAGGAGCCCGCCGCTACTTCAACATCGATGGCGAGTCCATCACTGTGGCGGTGTTGAGTGCCCTAGCACGGGAAGGAAAAGTCGACCGCGAGGTTGCGGTACAGGCTGCTAAGGACATGAAGATCACTGATGCGACGGCCACCTACCAGGGGGCAACGCAGGACCACTAGTGTTCTGGCGCTGCCTGAGCAGCCTTCACGAGATCCCCGATTGCCGCGTTCACGGCATCGGGGGTTTCTAGTATCAGCATGTGGCCGGCTTTTTTCAGGCGCTTTTCCTGCGCCTGTGGCCACAGCTCCTTGATCCGATCCGCCTGCGATTCGGGGGTGACATCGTCTTTCTTGCCCACGAGGACATACCCGGGGATGCCCTGAAGGGAGCTAGCCGCATCGACCTCGTCGTGGTGCTGAAGATCGTCGAAAAAGCCGACGAAGGTTTCCAGCGGGGTGTTGTCGATCATCGAGGCGTGGAATTCGATGAGGTTGTAGTCGGTGCCGTTGCGCTTGAACACCGTCGCGGACAGGGCCGGCGCGAGGACGGTGGCGAACGCATCCTTGATTTTCTGCGCGTCGCCGGGTGCCAGTTCGACGGACTCCTGCGCTTTATCCGCAAGCGGGGAAGCAAGCACTTGCGGCAGCCCCTGGGACGAAAGCGACTCAATGGAGGAGGCGATGAGCACGAGTCCCACGACATTTTCGGGGTGCTTCTTGATTGCGTTGAGCGCGATGAGGCCACCCATTGAGTGCCCGACGAAGATGATCTTCGACTTGGGGCTGCGTTCGCGGACGAGAGCCAGGATATCGTCGCCGCAGGCCTCGATGGTGAGCTTATCTGCGGGTATCTCCCCGGTCTCACCGTGGCCACGAAGATCCATGAGGAGGCTCTTCACGTTCGGGTACTGATCGCGCAGGTAGTCCGTCTGCATGAAGTAGCTGTCAGCGGCAAGGGTGAAGCCATGAATGAAGACGACTGTCAGGTCTGCGTCTGCCGGACCGATTTCCTTGTACACAAGCTGGAACCCGTCGCGGTCGATTGTCCCCTTGTGGGTGACGCCGACAAGTCCAGGGCGCTCGGTATCGGAGAACTGCTGCGCCTTTTGTTCCTTCCCCTTGATCAGGCGCTTCCATAGGGTACTCACCGAATCGAAGATTTCCACCGTACAATGTCCTTTTGTAGTCACTGGCTTGTCTATTCGATGGGAAAGTATAGGAGGAAACCGTGCCCGATACGAAAAACATCTACGACATCATTGCCGCCGTCGCCGGCCGCGAGGTATCGGCTGAAGAGCCCCTGAGCGACATTGGTGTGGACTCGCTGAGCCTGGTGGAACTTGCCGTCCGGCTCGAAGATGCCACCGGCGTGCGCTCGGATACGGTGGATTTTTCGCGCTTGTCGACGGTCGGTGACCTCGTTTCCTACATCGTACCGTCCCAGCCCGCAGACTGACCCTGTTTTTGTGGATAGCTCGCCTGGAAGAAAGGCGTCTTACTCTCGCAGACATAAGCCACCTGTAACCTTCGGGGCTTGCCTTCCTGCGGGCTATTGACTCCTTCCTGCACGGAGTCACACACTCGCCCTCTACTCCCAAGCACACCACACCATTTACAACGACGACGACCGATACACCACCGGCAAACAAGAAAAACGCGAGGCGCGGGCGGGGCGAACACGGACGAGCAGGACGAGGACGAACGAGCAGGACGAGGACGAACGAGCAGCCAGAAAACCGCCCTACGACGAGCAGATCCACCCCACTGCCAACTACGGGGTCGAATACTCGGAGATCGAATACACAGGAAGGTCCCGTGCGCTTACACAGCTGGACTGGAATAGGCCCGGCTTTCGCGACACACCCCGCCACGGCGGGGCATCTTGCATGTCCTATTTCCTGCTAGTCCACAATCACCATGTCGACGTTGAACCCCCAGGAACACGACAGGTCATCGAGGGCTCGCTTCAGTTCCCCCAGCCCTTCGGGGCTTCCAGTAAGCAGTTGGGAGCATTCGACCATCCGCCGTTGTCCGGGAGCGCGGTGCCACTGCGTGAACCACTCAGCATACAACGGGTCGGAGGAGTAATCCGTAATCTGGGATGGGGCCGGCAGACACCGGACGAGGGCATCTTCGATGAGTCTCCGGGCACGAACAGGAACGGCGGTGAGCCGAAGTGAAGCGGTGGAATCGGTTGCGGGGGCAACGTGCGGGAGGCGGAGTGCGTTAGTCATGGGAAAACCTTTAATCGTCGTCGAAAAGTGAGCGTCTTCCGCGTGACATAAGCGGAGCGCTAAGACGAGGTGCGTCTTCCCCAACGGCCTCGGATTGACACAATTGTCACGCGAATCACTTCCAGCACGCAACCCTCAACAACCACTTAACCCCCCAGTCTTTCAAGGCCAGGTTAAGAGTTTGCCAGCCAGAAGGATTCGTTGGCCTCCATCCACAGCGGCTTCGCCCAATCGCCGAAGGGGCGGTCGGTGAGCACAACAAGGCCCCTGCCGGACACACGATGAACCCACCAGAACGTCCCCGCCTGGCCGAAGTGGCCAACAGTATCCGCGGGCATGGACGGCCCCGTCCAATGCGGATTCTTCTCCCCCTTGATCTCGAACCCCAGGCCCCACGGGCACGGCTTGTAGTTGCCGTAGCCGGGAACGATGCCGTTGAGGTCCGGGAACTGCACAGTAGTCGCCTCTTTGACAGTCGACGGATGCAACACCTGCGGGGAAATGACCTCTTCCGAAAAACGAAGCAGATCCTCCACCGTCGAACGGCCACCGAAGCCGGGATTACCGTAGATCTCCGTATGTTCCATGCCGAGTGGCTCGAAGACCGCCTCGCGGGCGTACTGCCCGAAGGGGATGTCGGTGAGCCGCTCGATTTCCTGGCCCAGCAGCGCGTAGGCCGAGGAAGAGTAAATGCGGCGCTCCCCCACCGGCTTCTGCGGGGTGAGATCATCGTGGGAGAGGCCGGAAGCATGAGCCAGAAGGTGACGGACGGTCGAGTCTTCGGGGCCCAGGGGCGTCGACAAGCTAAAGACACCTTCCTCGACGGCGACGAGCGTGGCGTAAGCCGAAAGGAGTTTCGTCACGCTCGCCAACTCGAAAACGGCGGACGTGTCACCGAAGGAGAAGCCAGATAGCGAGCCGGCGGCGACGGTGTCACAGGGCCAGTCGGAAAAATCGATCATGCCTAAATGTTAGCGCTGATCCTCTGGTCATCGTCCTCGTACACGGCGGTATCGAGGACCTTCTCGCGGCGGGACACGATAAGCGGGACAAGCGCCTGGCCCGTGACGTTCGTAGCCGTGCGCCCCATGTCAATGATGGAATCGACGGCAATGAGGAGGCCCACGCCCTCAAGGGGGAGACCGAGGGTCGACAGCGTCAGTGTGAGCATCACCGTCGCACCCGTCGTGCCCGCAGTTGCAGCAGAACCGATGACGCAGACGAAGGCGATAAGCAGGTAATCCGTGATCGACAACGGGATGCCGTAGAACTGGCTCACGAAGATCGCTGAGATCGTTGGGTAGACCGCAGCGCAGCCATCCATCTTGCTCGTGGCACCAAGCGGCACCGCGAAGGCAGCGTAGGCACGGGGGACACCGAGCGCATCAACCGTCGTACGCTCCGTTACCGGCATGACACCCATGGACGAACGGGTAACAAAACCGAGTGAGGTCAGGGGCCACACCTTGCGGAAGAATTGTGCAACAGACAGCCCATTCGTCTTCAGGACGAGCGGGTAAATCACGAACATGACAAGCGCAAGGCCCACATAGATCGCAATGACGAACATCCCCAAAGATGTCAGAGCATCCCAACCGTATGTTGCGACAGCCTTGCCGATGAGCGCAGCCGTGCCGATCGGTGCAATGCGAATAACCCACCACAGCACCTTCTGGATAACCTCGAGAACGCTGGCCGAGAGCTCGAAGATGGGCTCAGCCTTCTTCCCCACCTGGATCGAGGCGATCCCGAAAGCGATAGACAGGACAAGAATCTGCAGAATGTTGAAATTCAGCGAAACGCCCGAGTCCGTCGCGCGAGCGGAAAGACCCAAGATGTTGCTTGGGACGATGGATTGCAGGAACCCAAGCCACGAGCCCTGCCCCGACGGGGCGGCGGCCGAGGACGCATCCACCGTCGTATTCACGCCCGGTTTCAGGACGAGCGCCACGATCGTGGCGACAACGACGGAGGCAAGGGACGTAATCGCAAACCACAAAAGGGTCTGCCAGGCAAGCCGGGCCGCGTTGGTCACCTGGCGCAGGTTAGCAATAGATGTAAGGACGGCCGTGATAACCAGCGGCGGGATAAGCACCTTCAGGAGGGTGACATACGCCGAGCCGACGGCTGTGAGCGTAGATTCAAGCCACTCAATATCGAAGGAGCGGGAGATGAAGCCCAGGATAAGGCCGATGATGAGACCGTAGATCACCTGGGCGGCGAAGCTGGTAAAGGGATTCGACTTGTGTTGGGTTGGCGAATCCGCAGGTGCGGTTTTGGTCATGTTCTTCCTTCAAGGTGTTTTCGTTGATATGACCCCTTGACACTAGACCGCACCAATCGGTTTAGTCAATATGGACAACTTAGTCTACCGTTACAACTTGGGCTTTTTGCTCCCAGGGAGGATTTCTTTGGTATTTCTCTTCAGCCAGTTAATCCGACGCAGGAGGGGATCCACCTCGCGCACAGTCTTTTGCCCGGCCTTGCGAGTCCACACCATGACGCTGCGCGAACCGGGGACACGGATTTGCGTCGGCATAATCCATCCTCTCCAGTAACTAATGGAGGTGAGGAGCCAACCAACCATGGCGGCAACGATCATGCCAGCTGCCTCATAGCCCAAGTAGTGGAAGCCCACCATCGTGGCGGAGGCAAGGAAGGCGGGGACAGCATAGAGGGTGCGACCCCCGAAGATGGACGGCATTTGGCCGATGGCGATGTCGCGGAGCATGCCGCCGCCGATGGGGGTGATGAAGCCGAGGGCGATGGCGGACTGCCACGGCAGGCCGTAGGTGAGCGCCTTCGTCGATCCCGCAACGGCCCACACTCCGAGGACGAGGGCATCGCCATGGTTTTTGATGCGCACCCACCAGCGCCCCTCAGTATTGATGAACAGGGAGATGAGGCCGCCGATGAGCGCCATCGTCATATAGATGGGCTCAGCAATGGCAACGGGAGGACCGACCTGCATGAGGGTGTCGCGGATCATACCGCCGCCGAGACCGGTGAAGACGGCGAGGAAGAGCGTGCCCATGAAGTCGAGGTCGAGCCTGCGCGCGATGCCGCCGCCGATGATTCCGTTAAGGAGCACCCCGATGAGGTCGAGGGTGGAATAGAGGTTAGTAATCATGGGATCCACAGATGACACAATGGTCCATCATAACGAGATAAAGCCCAGACCGTAAAGGCCTGGGCTTGTGGCTCCTCCAACTGGGCTCGAACCAGTGACCCTTCGATTAACAGTCGAATGCTCTGCCAACTGAGCTATGGAGGAATATTGCTTCCTTGCAACGTGGATAAACTATAACGGGCTACCTACGTTTTGAGCAAATCGCCTGGTAATGGAGCAATTTCAGAGTTAGCGGGGGCGGACTATATACTTTTCTGCGGGGCTATAGCTCAGTCGGTTAGAGCAGCAGACTCATAATCCGTTGGTCCTCGGTTCGAGCCCGAGTAGCCCCACCCTCAGACACCGGGCGGTAACCGCCCGGTGTCTTTTCATTCAGTGGCGGTACAGTAGTGGGCATGATTCAGTTTGTTGTTGGTGCGGCCGCCGGTTACGTCCTTGGCACCAAGGCGGGTAGGAAACGCTTTGATCAGATCAAGCGGGCATACACCGCCGCCGTGAACTCCCCCGTCGCACAGAATGCCGTGAAGGCAGGGCGCACCGCCCTGGCCAACCGCCTCGACCCGAACCCGCGCATGCGTGAGGTAAAAAACCTGCGGACGGAAGATGGGAATCAGATCCTGGAAAAGGATGACGACTAGAGGGTATCCACCTCGTCCATGCGCGTGCCGTCGGAGTAATCCATGTCGGTGATGCGGTTTTCGGGGTCGTAAAGGACAACCTGTGCGCCCTCCTCGCGGATGCGGCGCAGTTGTTCTTTCACAATCTTGCGGCCGATGGCGTTAAAGCCCGTGACGCGGGAGACGTCCAGTATGACGCGCGAGGACGCGGGCGCTTCGCGCAGGAGCGTGCTGGAGATCTCCTCGGCCACCGTGAAGTTGACGTAGCCCTGAAGGGTGATGACGGTCTTGTCGCTTTCCTCGTGGATGGAGCGCACACCGGGCACCCGGTAGTTATTGCCCTGCAGCAGGTGGAGATCCATGTGCCTGCTCATGTAGGCGAAAGCCTCGCGGCCGCGGACGGAGGTGCCCGTGGAGTCCAGTTTGGGGGAGAATGTGGCAATGCCCATGCGTCCCGGCAGCGTGCCCATGAGACCACCGGAGACACCGGATTTGGCAGGGATTCCGACCTTGGTCATCCAGCGCCCGGCGTAGTCATACATGCCTGCCGAGGTCATCACGGATTGGGCAATACGCGCAGCCTCCAGCCCGATGACGCGAGCACCGGTGACGGGCTGGATTCCCCCGCTCGCCAGTGTGGCCGCCATGACCGCGAGGTCGGAGACGGTGACCTCGATGGCGCACTGGTGGACATAGGTGACGACGGCGTCGTGGGGGTCGTCGTCAACGATCCCGAAGGAGTGGAGCATGTGGGCGAGCGCGAAGTTGCGGTCTGCGGTGTCCAGCTCGCTGGTGGCAATCTCCTTGTTGATTGTGAGCGGTCTGCCGGCAAGGGCCGAGAAGAAACCGAGAATCTTTTCAATCCGGTCAGAAACACTCGACCCCGAGCCGTTGATGAGCTGGTTGACGGCGATGGCACCGGCGTTGATCATGGGGTTCATGGGACGGCCATCGGCTTCAAGCGAGAGCTCGTTGAAGGCATCACCGCTTGGCTCCACGCCCACAATCTCGCTGACGGCCTCGAATCCGGATTCCTCCAGCGCGAGCGCATAGGTGAAAGGCTTGGAGATGGACTGAAGGGAGAAGGGGGCGTTGTCGCCTACCTGGTAGCAGCGGCCCGTCGTGGTGCAGATGGCAACGCCCAGACGCGCAGGGTCCACTTTTGCCAGCGCCGGGATGTAATCGGCGACCTCTCCCCCGTCGGTCTCCCGGACGGCGTCGAGGATCAGGTTCAAATAGCGTGGAATGGGTGATTTCATCAGCTAGCGCCCCATTGCCCTGTCGACGAGTTCCTGCCGCACCTGTTCGAGGACGAGGAGGTCGCTAAACATCGCGTTGTAGGCCTCCGGGTCGTCGGACGGGCGCGTCCGTGACAGCGTCGCCTTGAGGTTGGAGATCTGGTTGGCCACCACTCCTTCCTCCAGGCGCGCGAACGCCCCATCCATGTAGGCCTCGAAGTGGTCGGCATCGGTGCGGATTTCCTCTACCGCGAGGGCGGAGACGAGGTTTTTCACGGCCGGGTCGACGATCGCGTCGGTGATCGCGGCGATCCATCCGGCCTTTCCGTCGCCGCCGCTGGCACCGCCGGCGGCGGCGATTCCGTCCCGGATGGTCCGGTAGACGGGGTGGAAGAACCCCTCGGGGTCCAGTTCGTCGAAGGAGGCCCCGGCGAGGTCGGGTGCCTGCAGGGCGATTTTTAAGGATTCGCGCTGGGGCCACAATGCGGGGTCGCGCGGATCGGGCAGCACGGTTGTGGGGGTGGGCTGGGGCGCTGTGCCCCGGGTGGCGGCCTGTGGCGCGGCGGCGGGGCGCCGAGAAGCGTCTTCTACCATGCGGGACAGTTCGTCCTCGTTGAGCCAGCCGACCCACCCGGACAATTGGAGGGCGTACTGGGAACGCAGTGCGGGGTCCCTGATGGCTCCGATCATGGGGACGACACGGCGGACGGCCTGCAGTCGCCCTTCGATGGTGCCCACGTCGTACTGCCCAAGGATGGTTTTCACCACGAATTCGAGCATCGGCATGCGGCGGGCGATGAGGTCACGCAGCGCGACATCGCCCTTGTCTTGGCGGAGCTCGCAGGGATCCATACCGCCGGGGGCGACGGCGACGAAGCTGGAGCCGGAGAATTCCTGGGAGCCTTCGAAGGCGCGCATGGCGGCTTTCTGGCCGGCCTCGTCGCCGTCGAAAGTGTAGATGATTTCGCCGCGGAAGGTGCGGTCATCGAGCATGAGCCGACGGATGAGCTGCAGGTGGTCTTCGCCGAAGGCAGTGCCACAGCTGGCGACGGCCGTGGTGATGCCGGCGGCGTGCATGGCCATGACGTCGGTGTAGCCTTCGACCACGACGCATTGGTGCCCCTGGGCGATATTGCGCTTAGCAAGGTCGATGCCGAATAGCACTTTCGACTTCTTGTACAGCATCGTCTCGGGGGTGTTGAGGTATTTGCCGAGCTTGTCGTCGTCGAAAAGCTTGCGCGCACCGAAGCCGATGACGTCGCCGGCGAGGTTTTTGATCGGCCAGATCAGGCGGCGGTGGAAGCGGTCGATGGGGCCGCGACGCCCCATGGAGGTGACACCAGCCGCCTCCAGCTCCTCTGCGGAAAAGCCCATGCGGAGCAGGTGTTTGGTGAGCGTGTCCCAGCCGCCCGGCGCATATCCGCAGCCGAAGTGACGGGCGTGCTCTGCGGTGAATCCGCGCTCTGTCAGGTACGCACGTGCGCGCTCCGCTTCCGGTTCTTGTAGCTTTTCGACGAAGAATCGGTGGGCCTCTGCGTTAATGGCCACGAGGCGTTGGCGGGTTCCTGCCTTCTCGCGCGTTCCCGTGCCACCCCCCTGGTAGTTAATGTGGTACCCGATCTTATCGGCACAGTATTCAACGGCTTCGGGGAAGGTCAGGTGCTCGAGCTTCATGAGGAAGCTGAAAACATCGCCGCCTTCGCCGGAAGAGAAGTCGTGGAAGTAGCCGTGGTTGGGGCGGACGTGGAAGGACGGGGTCTTTTCGTCTTTGAACGGTGACAGTCCCTTGAGGGAGTCCGCACCCGCCGGCTTGAGCTGAACATACTCCCCCACGATCTCCTCGATGGGGGTGTTTTCCCGGATATAGTCGATATCTTCTTCCGGAATCCGTCCGCGCGCCATGAAACCTCCGATTACAACCAGTTGTTATCCCCACATTACAATAGGCCGGGTGAAGAAGGGCTCGTGGATTCTTGGTCTCCTGGTCGCCGTCGTGGCAGCCTATTTCGGCATCGATCTGACCACGGACGGCAACCAGCATCAGCCGCAGAATTCTCCGTCGGGTGCGATCTGCCCCATCGACAGCCTGCCCAAGGAAGCGCGCACGGTTGCCGATTCGATCGAAAGCGGTGGCCCCTACGCTTTTCCCGGCGATGACAACACGCATTTTGGCAACTACCAAAACCGCCTTCCCAAAGAGAATTCGCAGTATTACCGCGAGTTCACGGTTCCCACGCCGGGGATTGGCCACCGCGGTGAGCGCCGGATCGTCGTCGGCGGCGGGACGAAGACGGACCCGGACACGTGGTATTACACCGGCGACCACTACGACAGCTTCTGCGAGATCCCGGACGCCGAGGACTAGCGGGGCAACGAGCCCTGCCCCCTTCGTATGGCTGCTAACAGGCCACCTGACTGTCAAAGGGGGAAAAACCGTAGAAAATACCGATTAACTCGGTTAGCTGTAGAACGAGTTGTACTCGGCACCCTCGCGGGCGATGCGTTCGAGGCGGGACTCGGTCATGGATGCAATCTGATCGATGATCACGCGGCTGCGCGCCGCGTCCGAATCCGCCTCGGTGAACCACGCTGCAAAGGCCGGGTCTAGGGTGCCCGGTGCCCCTCCGTACAGGTACTCGTACACCATCGCCACGCGCTCCCGCTGGATATCCTGCCGCAAAAGGTGTGCGGGCGACTCCATGACATAGAGGACAGCGAGGGTTTTCAGCAGCCTGATTTCCGCGTCGATGCCGGGCGGTACGACGAGGGTGCCGTGGTGGCGGCCGAGGGGGCTATCCCCGTTGTGCTCACGAGTGGCGGTGATGACGGCGCCGACGAAGCGGCCGACGAGCTCGCTGGTCATCTGTTTGAGGGCGATAAGTGCGGAAAACGAGCCGTCGAAAAGCGAAGCCTCGGCGACCACCGGCAAAGAGCGAAGGCTCGCAGCGGCCTCCACCAACGACTCCGGATCCCCGCCGAACATCGCCGCCCCCTTCTGAGCCAGCGCCGCCAACTCCACCAAGTCACCGAGGACGCGCAGGTCAATGCGCCCGGCGAGGATGCCGTCCTCCACATCGTGAACGGAATAGGCGATGTCATCGGAAGCATCCATGATTTGCGCCTCGACGGACTTCCCCTCTCCCTCGATTCCGTCGCGTACCCACTGGAAGATAGGGAGATCGTCCTCGTAAACACCATATTTCCGCCGCCCCTGGGCCGTCCACGGATACTTGATGGCCGCGTCGAGGGACGCGCGAGAGAGGTTGAGGCCGTGCCCCATGACCTTCGGCTCCAGGCGGGTAAGGATCCGCAGGGTTTGCGCATTGCCCTCGAAGCCACCACAGTCGGCGGCGAGCTCATTGAGCGCCACTTCCCCGTTGTGCCCGAACGGTGGGTGGCCAATGTCATGGCAGAGGCCGGCAAGTTCAGCCAGCGACCCGTCCACGCCGAGTCCTTCCCCGATGCCTCGGGAAATCTGTGCCACCTCCAGCGAGTGGGTGAGGCGCGTGCGCGGAGTATCGCCGTCCCGCGGCCCCACCACCTGTGTCTTGTCCGCGAGTCGGCGCAGGGCCGCGGAGTGCAAGACGCGGGCCCGGTCGCGGGAGAAAACGGACCGGTGATCCGGAGGGGTACCTTTAAGGCCACTGCGCTTGGGGGCCTCTGTGACGTACCGCTCCTGGTCGAACGCGTCGTAGGTGTACATGATAACCGCTAAGTGTACCTGCAAGGCTGTACTCTGGGTGCTATGAAACGCTTAGTAGGAACCGTATTAGCCTCTGCGGCGCTAGCCATCGGCACGCCGCTCGCGGTTGGACTGCCTGCCACTGCGCAGGTGCAGACGCAGCAGCTCACCGACAGGGTGACCGACAATGCCGGCGTGTTGTCTGCCGACGAGAAGGCGACCCTGAACGAGAAATTTAGCAATTTTACCTCCCAGACCGGCCTCGTCCCGTTCTACGTGCTGGAGAAGGACCTCGGCGGGATGAGCGGTGAGCAGGCCGCCACGCAGCTGTTCAAGACGGGTGGTGGCGATAACGTTCTCATCTTCGTCGTCGGGGTTAATGACCGCACCGTCGGCATGAAGTACGGCGCCGATTGGCCGTCGTCGGCTGTCTCCGCGATCCAGTCGGAGGCCACCGGCGCGCTGTCCAGTGGCGATTGGTTCCACGCCGGCGAGGTCCTCGCTGGGAGCTCGTCCGACGGCAATGGCCTGTGGTGGTTGCTCGGCGGCGGTGCCGTGGTCGTCGGTGGTGGCGCGGTGATGGCGAGCCGGGGCAAGAAGAAGCGCCGCGAGGAGACGCAGGCGATGGCCAAGGATGCCCGCGAAATCTCGCCGTCGGATGTGGGCAGACTTTCTAGCTTGCCGACGCCCGTCCTCACCGACCTCGCCTCGGATGTTCTGGTCTCTGCAGACGAGGCAGTCCGGCAGTCGAAGAAGGAGCTCGACCTCGCGCAGGCCGAGTTCGGTGCCGAGCGCACCCGCCCGTTTACCCGCGCCATGAACAACGCCAATACGACGCTGCGCCACGCCTTCGAGCTGCAGGAACGTCTGAACGATTCCATCCCCGAATCCGAGGAAGAGCGGCGCGCAATGCTTGTGGAGATCGTCAGCTCCTGCGGAACAGCCCAGGAGGCGCTCAAGGAGAAGGAGGACGAGTTCCGCTCCATGCGCGACACGATCCTCAACGCCGACAACGTCGTCGCCGATCTGTCGGCCCAAGTCGTTAGCCTCCACCGGCGGCTCCCAGCCGCCCGCGAAACGCTGTCTACGCTCGAGGCCAACCACGGCTCCCAGGCGCTGGCATCGATAGCACAGAACCCGGACTTCGCCGAAGCCGCCTTGGACGAGGCAGAAAAGGCGACCGACGAGGCTCGTGGCATTGCGGATCAGCCCGCCGGTTCCCAAGGTGGGCTCATCGCTGCCATCCGCCGCGCCGAGGAGGCCATTTCGAAGGCCGACGAGCTGCTTACCGCCGTCGAGCACGGCGAGGACAACCTGCGCCTCGCCACGGACAACTTCGTTTCCATCCGCGACGAGGTGGCAGGCGAGATTAGTGAATTGCGGGGGCTCAGCTCCAGCGCGGAGGCAGCGGGGCTCGCGGAAAAGGCCAGCGGTGTTCTCGCAGAGGCTAAAGCCAGCTACGATACCGATCCCCTGTCCGCTTACACGTCTCTTACCTCCATTGATGCAGAGCTTGACACGCTCATCGATACGCTGCGCGAGGTGAAGGCCACCAACGAGCGCAACATGCAGCTTCTTAACCAGACGCTGCGTTCCTCCCAGGCGACGGTGCAGCAGGCAGAAGACTTTATCTCCACCCGCGGGCGTGTCATCGGCTCGCGTGCGCGCACGCTACTTGCGCAGGCGCAGCAGACATTGGCCAAGGCGATGTCCGTGGGACAATCCGACCCGAAGAAGGCACTGCCACTTGCCAGCCAGGCCGGCCAACTCGCGCAGCGTTCGCTGAAGGCGGCGCAGCGAGACTTCGACGATTATCAGAGTTCCATGCGGGCGCGTCGTGGTGGCGGCGGCAGTGACCTGTTCACCGGGCTGTTGCTCGGCTCGATGCTGAACGGCGGCTTCGGCGGAGGCGGCGGCTTCGGCGGAGGCGGCAGCTTCGGCGGAGGCGGCTCCTGGGGCGGTCGCTTTTAGAAACGACTAAGACCACCGCAGCATCGTCTGCGGTGGTCATTTTGTGGATCAGATTCGTGGGCGCCTGACGGTGGCATCGACGAGAACGCACACCCAGGTGAGAAAGACTGCGTCGAGAAGCGGAAGGTCGTCGACACACGGACCGTCGTGAACCTCGACGCGCCCATTGGCGCGGGGCTGGACGTAGGCGTACACATCGCCGCTTGGGCTGGCAATACCGCGCACTTTGCGCCAAGTGGATATCCGTTCCAGGGTGTAGTGCCGCTCCCCGCAGGTAGCGTCCAGGTTGGCTACCGTGAAACCGCGCTGGGAGACGGTGAAGATTTCCCCGTTACTCGTTGTCGCACGGCACTTGAAATGCAGATTGGTAGCCAGGGCCTCAATGAGAATGTTTTGCTCACCCACGTGGATGATATCGGCGCGAACCGATGCCATCTGGGTGCCGAGGGCATCAATGAGGTTGTTGTCCCTCCACACCCAGCTTGGCTCGTTAAACTCCATGCTTTTTAGAGTAATACGATCATGATGCCGAGGACGGTGAGCGCGATGAGCGCACCGGTGGTGATCCCTGTTGTCCGGATCATCGAGGACATCAAGAGTTCTCGGGCGATCCACGACAGGAACGCAGCCTGGTCGGTGGGCAGCTCCTTATCAAAGCTGACGACCGGCTGGCGCACGCCGTGGCGAGCACCCGTGAACTGTCCGACATACTCATCGGCTGGGTCGAGAATGACCCAGTCGGACTTCACCTCGTTATCCAGAATGAAGTCGGCACTACCGGCGTGAACCTCGACGCGGTCTGCTTTAGCTAGCGTTGCCTCGTCTTTGGTGGTAGCAACCCAGTCCGGCGCATCGGTCCGCTTCAGCTCCGTGGAGGTCTTTTCCAGACCCCACTGTGCCTCGCCGACAGTTGCGCTGTTCTCGGTAAATTCGGCTATCTTTTCGTCGCCACGGTACAGCGAAAGCGTGCCTTTGGACGGGGGACGAAATTCCAGTTCCATTCTTACCTTTCTGGTTTAGCAGCCGATGAGGTGCTGAGCGAGGTAGCCTTCCAGCTCGTCGATCTTTACGCGCTCCTGCTGCATCGTGTCACGGTCACGCACGGTAACGGCGTGATCCTCAAGGGAATCGAAGTCTACCGTTACACAGTACGGCGTGCCAATCTCATCCTGACGGCGGTAGCGGCGACCAATGGCACCGGAGGTGTCGTAGTCGACGTTCCAGTAGCCACGCAGTGTCTGGGCGATCTCCTCAGCCAGCGGGGTGAGGGTGTCCTTCTTGGACAGCGGCAGAACGGCGACCTTGACGGGTGCCAGGCGCGGGTCGAGGCGCAGGACGGTACGGGTATCGGTGCCACCCTTCGCGTTCGGCACCTCCTCCTCCGCGTAAGCGTCCACGAGGAAGGCCATCATGGCACGGCCGAGGCCAGCTGCGGGCTCGATAACGTACGGGATGAAGCGCTCGCCAGAGGCCTGGTCGAAGTAGCGGAGATCCTCGCCGGAGTGCTTCATGTGCGTGCCGAGGTCGAAGTCGGTGCGGTTCGCGACACCCTCCAGCTCACCCCACGTGGAGCCCTGGAAGCCGAAGGCGTACTCGATATCCACAGTTCGCTTTGAGTAGTGGGACAGCTTCTCCTTCGGGTGCTCGTACAGGCGCAGGTTCTCCGGATCGATGCCGAGGTCGGTGTACCACTTGTGCCGGGTATCAATCCAGTACTGGTGCCACTTCTCGTCCTCACCAGGCTTGACAAAGAACTCCATCTCCATCTGCTCGAACTCGCGAGTACGGAAAATAAAGTTGCCGGGCGTGATCTCATTGCGGAAGCTCTTACCGATATTGCCGATGCCGAACGGGAGCTTAGCGCGGGACGTCGTGAGTACGTTCTTGAAGTTCACAAAGATGCCCTGGGCTGTCTCGGGACGCAGGTAGTGGAGCCCCTCCTCGTCGTCAACAGGCCCGAGGAATGTCTTCAGCATGCCGGAGAAATCGCGCGGCTCCGTCCAGTTGCCGGGCTGGCCCGTTTCCGGATCGTTGACATCTGCGAGGCCGTTGGGGGCCGGGTGCCCGTGCTTTTCTTCATAGGCTTCCAACAGGTGATCCGCACGGTAACGCTTGTGCGTGTAGAGAGATTCGACCAGCGGGTCATGGAACACCTCGAGGTGGCCCGAGGCAACCCACGTCTCGCGCGGAAGGATGACAGAGGAGTCAATTCCCACGGTATCCGGGCGGGAAGTGATCATCGTGCGCCACCACTGACGCTTGAGGTTTTCCTTCAACTCGACGCCGTACGGGCCGTAGTCCCACGCGGAGCGAGTGCCACCGTAAATCTCACCACACGGGTAAACGAACCCGCGGCGCTTACAGAGGTTAACCACACTGTCTATTACTGACCCTTTAGCCATATTGTTCCCTTCCAAAATTTACGTGTACTCACATAGTACCCGGTAGCACTATCTCACACGGAGACCCCGGTATAACCGGAGATACGAGAGGAAATAAAAGAGCTTACTCATTGGTTGAGATCAGTAGGGGAATAAACCATTTAATAAGTCTCTATGCATATTAGCCCTGTATGGGTGGACTGTCCACTGCGTTTGTTCTGCAGACATATAGACAATAAGGTTTAATGAAAGTGGATAGGGCGGTAACCACCCCTCTTCCTCACCGGAGCGCCAAGGACAATATATAGGACATCACATATCAGTGAATAGCAGTCGTACGACAGTACGAGAAAAGAGGCCTCAACATCATGGACAATGATTTCACCGCTTCTCCCCGCGTCCAAGTTGTCGTGCCTGATTCCTCCGGACGCTACGAAATGGTCGACCCTTCCACTATTCTCTCCCGCATCTCCGTAACTGAGGAACAGCAGTCCGCCATCCTGTCTACCGTGCGCGCACTTGATTCACAGTTGCGCCTCACTATCGTCCTCCTCCTCTCAGATGGGGAGCGTCGCGTCCACGAGCTAGTGAAGGAGACCGGCGCAAGCCAGCCCCTCGTAAGCCAGCACCTGAAGGTGCTCAAAGAATCCGGCGTGGTGACGAGCAGACGAGTCGGCCGCGAAAAGGTGTACTCCCTGTGCTCCAACACGGCAGCTACGATCATCCTCGCCTGCCGCCAGCAGGAGCGATAGCAGACCTCGTCTATACTGGCCACAGACTCGCGTTAGAAGGAGTGGCATTTATGAGAACACCGGCTCAAGCTTCTGCATCCCTGCCCAAAATTGGTCAACGCAGAACGAGGCAGAAGGCCGCCGTCGTGTCTGTGCTGCAGACGATGGATCATTTCTCCTCTGCCAAGACCATCCACGAGGAACTCACCACGCGGAAGCAATCCGTCGGGCTGACCACCGTCTACCGAACGCTTCAGTCCCTCGTCGATCTCGGGGAAGTAGACGTCCTGCACACCAATTCGGGGGAAGCACTGTACCGCCATTGTGCGAACGAGCACCATCACCACCATCTCGTGTGCGAGAAGTGTGGCACCACGGTGGAGATTTCAGGCGGTCCCGTGGAGGAATGGGCACGTACGGAAGCCGCCAACCACAGCTTCACGCTCACGAGCCACACCGCCGAGGTGTTCGGGCTCTGCCCAGCGTGCGCCGCTACAGCACGTAGCTAAAAGCGAGTCCCAGCACGTAGGTGATCCCTGCGGCGCCTATCCCCAGGGCGAGCTGCCGCAACGCACGCTTCATCGGGCTCGCACCACTCATCACCCCGACGAAACCACCGGTGATCATGAGCACCCCGCCGACCAGAACGAGGGAGACGCACGTCGCCACGACCGTCGACAGCGGGAAGAGAAAAGCCAGAATCGGCACGAGAGCACCGAGTGCGAAGAAGCAGAAGGACGCGGCTGCGGCAGCGGCACCGCTGCCGACAACCTCGGAGTTCCGCGCCTCGAATAGTCCCCCCACTCCGGAAAACACGTCTGCCTCCGCCCCTCGCGGCAACGCCTTCGACTTCTCGATCGCCTCATGCGCGTATCTCGTAGCCTCGCCGGCCTCCATTCCCCGCGCCCGGAAAACGAGCGCCAGCTCGTTTTCGTCCAAGTCGAGGGCCGGGAGGGCCGAGGAAGCGGTGGATGAGTCCAACGTCGACGCGTCGAGAAGCTCCTTCTGCGAGCTCACCGAGACGAATTCGCCCGCGGCCATCGACAGCGCGCCGGCGAGCAGCCCGGACACGCCGGTGAGCAGGATGACAGAGTTGCTCACTCCACTGCCCACCATGCCGATGACGAGGGCCAAGTTACTGACCAGGCCGTCGTTGGCGCCGAAGACCGCGGCGCGGAAGTTGCCCGAGAGCTTCTCGCGCCCGGTCGCCGCGAGACCGCGCACGACCTCCGCGTGGATCTTCTCGTCGGCGCTGAGCCGTTCCGTCGCATCCGCATCGTCCTCGTAGGGGCGACGCTGCTCCGCTGCCTGCAGCAGTGCGAGGGTGAACACGGAACCGAACCGCCGCGCGAGGAAACCCACAATCCGGGTCTCCAGGCTCGGTTGCACGGTTTTATTGGCGTACGGCCCGAGCATGTCCTCCCAATAGCGCTCGTGGCGGGTCTCCGCCTCCGCAACTGAGCGGAGGATCTCTTGCTCCTCCCCCGCTGCCTTATCTGCAAGCGCCCGGTACGTGCGAGCTTCCGCGCGCTCGTTGGCCAAATACTTGCGCCAACGACGGATCTGCCTCGCTGACGGCATTACTTCGTTCCCCCAAAACGGCGGTCGCGCTTGGCATACTCGAGGCAGGCATCGTACAGGTTCTCCTTGGTGAAGTCCGGAAAGAGGGTGTTCTGGTAGACCATCTCCGCGTAGGCGGACTGCCACAGCAGGAAGTTACTCGTCCGCTTCTCCCCCGACGGACGGAGGAACAGGTCCACATCTGGCATCCCCGGCTCGTCGAGGAACTGCGCGAACGTCTTTTCCGTCACCTGCTCGGGCCGCAGGGTTCCCGCCTGCGCCCGGCGGGCGATCTCCCGCGCCGCGTCGACGATCTCCGCGCGGCCACCGTAGTTCACGCACATGTAGAACGTCATCCGGGTGTTTTCCTTGGTCATCTCCTCGGCGAGCTCGAGCTCGCGGATCACCGACCGCCACAGCCGGGGCCTGCGCCCAGCCCAGCGCACCCGCACGCCCTTCTCGTTGAGCACGTCACGCTGACGGTGCAAAACGTCGCGGTTAAATCCCATGAGGAAGCGCACCTCGTCGGCGGTTCGCCGCCAGTTCTCGGTGGAAAACGCGTACGCCGAAAGATGGGGAATTCCCAGCTCAAGGCAGGCATCGATGATGTCCATGAGAACCGCCTCGCCGCGTTTGTGCCCCTCGGTGCGTACCATTCCGCGCTCCTGCGCCCAGCGGCCGTTGCCGTCCATGACGAGGGCGATGTGGTTGGGAAGGAACTTGCGTGGGATATCTGGTTTCACAACCCCCCATTGTGCCACGCGGGTAGCCCGCCGTCCTAGTTATCGCTTGTCGACGACTCCCCTTTCCGGTTTGTTCACGCCTTACGCTTCGTTGAACTTGGACAGGGCCTGGACCCGGCGCTCCAGGTGGAAGGTGACAAAGGCGGTTGTCAGGGCGTGTGCCTCGGATATCCGCGCCGTTGACTGCCCCGCCGCCGCAGGTGCACCCACATGTATGTACTGCCACATGAGGTGCAGCGTCTCCGGATCGGGCGTGGCTGAGCCCGGCAGCCTGCAGCGCTCACACAACGCGCCACCAGCACCGGCGTGGAATACCTCGTGGGGCCCAGGCGCCCCGCATTGCGCGCAGTCGAACAGCGACGGCGGCCAGCCGACATCGCTCATGATATGGAGGAGGAAAGCGTCCAGCACCGGGGTCACCACGCCCGTCTCGTTGAGCTCCGCCAGAGCATTGAGGACACGGTCGTACACGCCCTCCGACTCCGCCCCGAGGCTCACCTTCTCTGCGGTTTCCAGAACGGTGCTGGCGGCGGTGTAGCGCGGGTAGTCGTCGATCAGCCTGCCAAAGAAGGTGACGGCGTCCGCCCCCGTCACCGATTCCAGGTTCCGTCCCTTGTAAAACTGCACGTCGAGCTCCACAAACGGCTGCAGCCGGGAGCCAAACCTACTATTGGCCCGGCGCACCCCCTTGGCCACACCCCGCACAATGCCGCGTGTGCGGGTAAGGAACACGACGATGCGATCCGCCTCGCCAAAATCATAGGTGCGGACGATCACCGCCCGTTCCCTATAAGAGCCACGGCGCATAGGCTAAAAGCCCAGCCGACCGAGCGCCTTCGGGTCGGACTGCCAGTTCTTCAGCACCTTAATCCGCAGATCGAGAAACACGTTGTGTCCCGTCAGTTCGATGAGCGAGCGGCGCGCATCCGTAATAATCCTGCCCATACGCTTTTGCAGGATACCCTTCTGCCCCGGGCGCTCGACGTAAATAATCGCGTGGATGGCCTGCTTACCCGGATCCTTTTCCGTCGGCTGCTCGAGCACCTCGTCGATCTCTACCGCCACGGAGTGCGGCAGCTCATCTTTCAGGCCCGTCAGCGCCGCCTCGCGGATGAGCTCCGCCATGCGGGTTTCCATATCGTCGTCGGTGAGGTGCGTATCCGGGTAGAACTTTGGCCCCTCCGGAAGCTTGTCGACGATCACGTCCGTGAGCACGTCCAGCTGCTCCTGCTTCACCGCCGAACACGGCACGACCTCGCACTCGCCACCAAGGAGCTCATGCAGCGCCTGTAGCTGCACCATCACCTGGTCGCGCCCCACCTTGTCGATCTTCGTCACAACGCCGATGAGCGTCGTCTTCGGTGCTACGTTCCGGACAGCATCGAGAATCCACCGGTCGCCGGGGCCGATCTTCTCGTCTGCGGGGATCGTGAGCGCAATCACGTCCACGTCCGCGTAGGTCTCCTTGACCTGTTCATTCAGGCGTTCGCCGAGCAGTGTCCGCGGCCGGTGCAACCCGGGTGTATCCACCACAATGACCTGGGCATCATCCCTATGCACGATGCCCCGGATCGGGTGGCGCGTCGTCTCCGGCTGGTTCGCGGTAATCGCAATCTTCTGCCCAACCAGGGCATTCGTAAGCGTCGACTTGCCAGTGTTCGGGCGGCCGACGAAGCTCACAAAACCGGAGCGGAAACCTTCGGGGGTATCGGTGAACAAGTAAGCATCCTTAATCATCAGAAGGTGAGGAGTTGTCCCCCTGATCATACCCCGCGCCCAGCTCGTCGGGATAAACCGTGACCACCACGCTCGTCACACGCATCCGCCCACGGCGATCCCGTTTCCCCTCCGCCGTCAGCGCCATGCCACATGTGTGCACGGTCGAGCCGGGTAGGGGCACCCGGCCGAGCTCGTAGGCAATGAGCCCGCCGACGGTATCCACCGTATCGAGGATATCCTCCGAGAACGTCAGTTCCTTGCCGTAGGTCTCCTTAACCAAATCATTAAGGTCTTCCAGGCTGAGGCGGGAGACGACGCGGTAGGTATCGGCCTCCAGGTCAACGATGGGGGCGACCTCTTTATCGTCGTATTCGTCTGCGATCTCGCCGACGATTTCCTCGAGGATGTCTTCGATGGAGATGAGGCCGGCGATGGCCCCGTACTCGTCGACAAGCACAGCGATGTGGTTACGAAGCCTCTGCATATCATGAAGCAAATCATCGAGGTTCTTCGAATCGGGGACGAAGTTCGCATCCCGCATGATGTCTTTGACCAAAACGGAGGTGCCACCATCCGCATGCGAATACGTCTCCGCCACCAGATCCTTGAGGTAAACAATGCCGACGATGTCATCCACGGACTCGCCGATGACGGGGATCCGGGAATGTCCGGAACGCACGCACAACGTGGTTGCCTGCCCTGCGGACTTGTCCGCCTCAATCCAGATCATGTCCGTACGCGGCACCATGACGCTGCGGGCCGTTGTTTGCGCCAGGTCAAAGACCGATTGGATCATCCGTCTTTCGTCGACTTCCACCACGCCCTTCTCCTGGGCGATATCCACCATCTCCCGCAGCTCCACTTCAGTGGAGTACGGGCCCTCGCGGAAGCCACCGCCCGGTGTGACCTTGTTGCCCACCCAGATGAGGAGCTTCGCCACCGGCCCGAACACCGTGGCCAGGACGCTTAGGATCGGCGCGGCAGCGAGCGCCGTCGAATACGGTGACTGTTTGCCCAGCGTTCGTGGCAGCACGCCGACGAATACGTAGCTGATAAGGCTCATGACAACGATGGTCACCACCATCGCCACCGACAACCGGTCAAACACCTCGAATGCGACGGCACCAGCGAACACTGCTGCCGTGACATCGAGCACCGTCTGCGCTAGCACCATGAGGTTGATGTGCGTCGCCCGGTTGCCAGCTACGCGACGCAGCCGAGCAGCCCCACGCACATCGTCCTTGACCATCTCTTCCACGCGTGCAACGGAGATACCGCTAAGCGCAGAATCCACCGTCCGGCAGAGCCCTGACAAGACGAGGGCGACAAGGGCGACAAATGAATATAGGAAGGGCTCCATGATGTGTTGTTACAGGTTCTCTTTCTCCGCCGCGCTGGGGAACGCCTTAGGTGTCGTCGGCTTCTCACGCCCGGTGGCCTCGTACCACCGCTTCAAAATGTCGTTTTGCAGCGCGAACATGTGCTGCTCCTCGTTCGGCTTCGCGTGATCGTAGCCAAGCAAGTGCAGGCAGCCGTGCACGGTCAGGAGATCGAGTTCGTGGTTGAGGCTGTGGCCTGCCTTGTCCGCCTGCTTCTGAGCAAAATCGGGGCACAAAATGATGTCCCCGAGGTAGGCAGGACCCGGATCGGCGGCATCGGGGCGTCCACCGGTGGAGGAAATGTCATCCATCGGGAAACTCATAACATCCGTCGGCCCTTCAAGGTCGAGCCAGCGCACGTGGAGGTCCTCGATCGTATCCAGATCCACGCACGTAATAGTGACCTCAACCGACGGGTGGACATCCATGGTGGTGAGGGCAAACTCCGCCACCGTGGACAGCTGCTTTTCATCCACGTCGGTATTTCCCGATTCGTTCAAAACCTCGATAGACATCCGTTACCTCTTTGTGCTGTGGGTCTGCTCGTACTCGTCGTAGGCGGCGACAATCCGCCCAACCAGCTGGTGGCGCACCACATCCGAGCTCGTCAGGTTGCAGAAGTGGATTCCTTCCACCCCATCAAGAATATCCCTAATCACCCGCAGGCCAGAGCGCTGTCCACCAGGCAGATCCACCTGCGTCACGTCGCCGGTGACCACCATCGTTGAGCCGAAGCCCAACCGGGTAAGGAACATTTTCATCTGCGCAGCCGTCGTGTTCTGTGCCTCATCGAGGATGACGAACGCATCGTTCAGAGTGCGCCCGCGCATGTACGCAAGCGGGGCGACCTCAACGATCCCCGACTCCAACAGCTTGCCGATGGCCTCCTGATCCACCATGTCACGGAGAGCGTCGTAAAGCGGGCGCAGGTACGGATCGATCTTCTCACCGAGCGTGCCCGGCAAAAACCCCAGCTTCTCCCCCGCTTCCACCGCAGGGCGCGTGAGGATGATGCGCTGCACGCGCTTCGACTGCAACGCCTGCACTGCCTTCGCCATCGCCAAATACGTCTTACCCGAACCAGCGGGACCAATCCCGAAGACGATCGTGTTGTTGTCGATCGCATCGACGTACTTCTGCTGCCCGTGCGTCATCGCCCGCACCGTCTTGCCACGGCGCGAAATGATGTCCCGCTTCGCCGCCGCCGACACCGTCTCCGGCGCATCCTTGCGGACAAGCCCAACCATGTGACGGACGGTCTCCGGGTTGATGGTGCGACCGGCTTTCGCAGCCGCCGCCAGCTCATACAAGACGCGGGACGCGCGCACCACATCCACATCTGGGCCGGTGATGGTCACCGTGGTGCCGCGGGCGAAAATCTCCGCCCGCACATGTTCCTCCAATGCCTTGAGGTTTTTATCCTCAACACCGAGAATTGTCTGCACGTGAGCGGGGTCGAGATCAATGACCTTTGTCACGATCGGCGTATTCTTTTCCACCACGGTGTTTCTTCAGTCCCTGCCTTCTCATCAATCGTCGATATAACCGTTAAGACTCTACCAGCCACCTGCTGGTTTGCACGCCAATTGCAGCAAGCGCCGCAAAACCGGCCGTCGCTGTGCGCAACACCTCGGGCCCCAACAGCACAGGACGTGCGCCCGCAGCACGGAATCGCTCCACCTCCGCTGGGCTCAATCCGCCCTCCGGCCCAATCACGAGCGCAATGCGCCGGGCCTGCGAGAGGTCAACCTCCGCCAACGGCACGCTCGCCTCCTCATGCAGCACGAGCACGAGATCCACCCCATCCAACGCCTCATCCAGCGCATTCGGCTTCGTGATAAGAGGAAGGCGCGCCCGGCGCGACTGCTTCGCCGCCGCCACCGCCGCATTCTCCCACTTCTTCGCTTTCTTTGGCTGCCACTTGGCAATGCACCGCTCCGCTTCCCACGGCACGATGACATCGGCCCCGCCCTGCGTCAACAGGTCCACCGTCAGCTCCTGCCGCTCCGATTTGGGCAGCGCCTGAATAACCGTCACCTGCGGGTTGGGCGGCGGCACCTCTTCGCGGGAGGTGACATCCACGTGAAGCACGTCCTTGCCCTGGGTGGCGGTGACTGTGCCCACCGAGCGGCCACCGTGGCCGTCGGCAAGCATGACAATCTCACCGGGACCGATGCGCTTGACCGTCACAGCGTGGCGCCCCTCCGGCCCAGAAAGCGTAAACGGCCCGGGTGCCGGAGCTACATTCACCATGAACGTCGCCGCTGTCACTTACAACCCCAGCTTCGACCGGAGATTAGAGAAGAAACCACTCGAATGATCCCGCTGGACCACCTCAACCTTCTCCTGCGAACTCCGGCGCACCTTCCGCAACTGCTCCTTCGCCTTCCGATCCAGGTGCGTCGGCACCGTCACCGTCACGTGCGCAATGAGATCGCCCTGACCATCTTTACGCAGCCGCGGCATGCCCTTGCCCTCGACACGAATCTCCTGGCCAGGCTGGGTCCCCGGAGCCACATCGAGAGAAATCTCCTCGCCACCCAGATCCTCCAGGGACGTTGACGCACCCAGCGCCGCATCCACCATCGGCACCGAAAGCTCCACATGGAGGTTATCCCCCTCACGGGTAAACACCGGATGCGGCTCCACACGGACCTCCACATACAGGTCACCGGCAGGTCCACCACCGTGGCCAACCTCGCCTTGGGAAGCCATCCGGATCCGCATCCCATCAGCGATCCCCTTCGGAATCGCCACCGTCAGATCACGACGCGCACGCACACGCCCATCACCCGCACACTCCTTGCACGGATCCTCAATGACCTCACCCGTGCCATCACACTCCGCACACGGCCGCGTCGTCATCACATCGCCCAGGAACGAACGCTGCACCTCCTGCACCATGCCCTGCCCGTGGCACACCGGACACGTCACCGGCTTCGCTCCCGACTCCGAACCCGACCCCTGGCACGACGTACACACCACCGCCGTATCCACGGTCACCTGCTTCTTCACCCCGGCGAAAGCATCCTCCAAGCTAATCGACGTACGCAACAATGCGTCCGCCCCCGGTTGCACACGCGACCTCCGCTGGCTCCCCGCCCCCTGGCCACCAAAGAACGCGTTGAAGATGTCCCCCAGGCCACTGCCGGTGGAAAACCCGCCGAAGCCGCCGGGGCCACCCTGCGGCTGCTCCATGGGATCGCCGCCCATATCAACAATGCGACGCTTCTCCGGATCACTCAACACATCATGAGCGACAGAAATCTCACGAAACTTCTCCGCCGCCTCATCACTCGGGTTCACATCGGGGTGATACTTGCGCGCCAACTTGCGGTACGCCTTCTTAATCTCACTATCCGACGCAGATTTATCTACACCCAAAATGCCGTAATAATCACGAGCCACAGTTCTTGAAATCTCCTACAAATATTGGTTCTAACTTCCGAGCACCTTACTCACATAATGAGCAACAGCGGTAACCTTCGAAATAGTCCCAGAATAATCCATATAGGTGGGGCCCACTGTTCCCAGCGCCCCTAATGGGGCCATCGCCTGCCCATATGCCGTCGCCACGACGGAGGCACCGTGCAACTTCTGGTCCTCGTTTTCCTCCCCGATGGACACCTTCACCTGCCCCAGCTCATGCACAGCACTCATGAGCTTCAGCATGATCACCTGCTCCTCCAGCGCCTCCAACACGGCGGGCAGGCCTGCGGGAAGCTCGCCACGTAGCTGGGTGAGGTAAGGGGTGCCGGCGAGGATGAGGCGGTCGGAGGGGGCGTCGACAAGCGTGTCCAGGAGAACACGGGACATCGCCTCCACCACATCATGAGCGCCCGGGCGCGCGTCAGCCACCGCATGCTCCAACGCACCACGAGCCTCGGGCATCGACTTGCCCACAAGGTGCTCGTTGAGCACAGCCCGCGCTTCAGTAATAACATCCTCCCCCACAAGCTCAGTGAGCTCCACATTGCGCTGATCCACCCGGCCCGTATCCGTGATCAAAACCAGCAGAATACGCGTCGGGGTCAGACCCACCACCTCCACGTGCTTAACGCGGGAAACCTGCAACGTAGGCACCTGCACCATCGCCACCTGGCGGGTCAGCTGGCTCAGCAACTGCACACCACGGCGCAGCACATCCTCCAAATCCACGCCCTGATCCAAAAACTTCATGATGGCGGCACGCTCCGCCTTACTCAGGGGCTTCACCGTCTGAATCGAATCCACGAACTCCCGGTAGCCCTTCTCCGTGGGGATACGGCCACTGGAGGCATGGGTTTGGGCGATGAGCCCCTCCGCCTCCAGCACGGCCATATCATTACGGATCGTGGCAGACGAAACTTTGAGCCCATGCCTTTCGACAAGAGCCTTCGACCCCACCGGTTCCTGCTGTGCAATGTAATCACTTACTATCGCGCGAAGAACTCGCTCACGCCGACCACTCGCTGAATTAGACACAAACGCCTCCTTACGTCACGGCCTAATTGTATATCCCGCCCCGATATCCCCCGAGTTATCCACAGAAAACTACGCATATAGGAAGAAAAAGGGAAACTGTGGATAACTATCGGCCTTTTTCAGCAGCACACAACAATTGCGCTTAGTGTCCAAGGCATGACAACGATTCTCAACGCAGCCAAGGTGGTCAACACCGGCCTTGCCATATTCAAGGAGGTCGCGGCAATCGCCGCCGACCGCTGTGATGCTGCCACTTTTATCTCAGAATCGTTCTACTACTCCAAAACCGACGCCAACAAGCTTGTCACCGCCTCCAAAAACTGGGCAGCCTACACCGACCCCGACCACCTCGCCTTCGACGTTCCCGTCCCCGTCCTCATCCTCATCTCCCACGCCATGAACCTCCTCCACCCCGATGAGGATGTCGAAGCATTCCGCACTGAAATGCTCATTTTCGCCGACCACGGCAACACCAGCTGGGAAGATGTTCGCGCGCACATCAAAAAGATCGCCGGCGCCAAACAAGCCCGAAAGGTCTCCAACTCCGTCACCTTCTCCAAAACAACCGACATCACGGGCATGCAGCACGCGCACGTCCGCCTCGACCCGGAACTCATGGCTACCTTCCGCGTCACCCTGAAAAACCTCGGCGAGAAGTGGACCGAACTGCCCCAGTCCTACAGGTACGCAGAGGGGTTGAGGAAACTCCTACTACAGGGCGTCGACAAGCAAAAAGAGGACGACCCGTGGGACCGCACCATGACCCCCGCCTTCATGATCACAGTCGACGGGGACTACATCGGCGACGGCAAATTCGCAACCACAGACGGCACCCTCCTCGGAAAAGAAGACCTCGCCGACATCAAACTCGCCGACTACGGCCTCGTCAGCATCTACGACCGCAACGGCAACATCGGCTGCCACTACCTGCTCGAAAACCAGCGACTCGCCAGCAAACAACTCCTCTCTGCCATCGCCTGCGACCAAATCTTCTGCTCCCACCCTGGCTGCTACAACCTCGCCGTCTACTCCCAAGGCCACCACTCCAAAGCCCACAAACACGGCGGAAAAGCCAACTCCGACACCATCATCCCCCTCTGCAGAAACCACAACCTACAAAACGACGACGACCCCGACAAACCCAAAAACGGCCGCCACGTCCGAGACCCCAAAACCAAAGAAGCCATCTTCCTCCCACCCGACGGAGGACCACCGAAACGACACAAAAACCACTGCCGCGAATACTCCGGGCGAGGCCTTCACCTGCGACAACGCGCCAACCTAAAAAGACGCACTAAAGCGGAAAACCTTGCCCGCCAAAAAATCCGCCAAAAAATTCACAGACGCCGCCCCAAACGGCGACTACTCTAACCCCAAAAACAGGATGTCAGCTGCAATGCCATCGGCGTGCAGCCGACCTTCCCTGGTCACACGCACCTGACCGCCGGACTCCTCCAGGAGGCCGGCGGCGATGTAGCGATCGATCTGCACCTGCCCGTTATCATGAACCGCAGCGCGCCGAATCCCCTCGGACAGGCGCAACCTCAGCATGACCTCCTCCACATACCGGTCCTCATCGGTCAGGGTCTCCTCGCTCCTCACCGGAAGCTCTCCCCTCCCCAACCGCTCGGCATAACGCGCCGGCAATTTCTCGTTCATCCACCTATGCTTGCCGACGAACGAGTGCGCACCCGGACCTGCGCCCCACCACGGCTCGCTGCGCCAGTACCCCATATTATGAAGGCACTCACCACCCGGCTTGGCGAAATTCGATACCTCGTACCAAGAAAGGCCTGCTTCCTCTGCCATGTGGGAAATGATTTCGTAACGGTCGGCCATGATCTCTTCGCTCGGCATTGGTAACTCACCATGCTGAACCTTACGGTTCAACGCCGTGCCCTCTTCGACGATAAGTGAGTAGGCAGACAGGTGGTCGATGCCGGTACTGAGCGCAAGTTTCACGGAACGCCGAAGATCATCATCAGTTTCACCTGGTGTTGCGTAGATCAGATCCAGGTTCACGTGCTCGAATCCAGCATCGATCGCCTCACGCGCAGCATCCAGCGCGCGCTGCGGAGAATGCTGCCTCTCGAGTACACGAAGCACGTGGGGAGAGGCAGACTGCATACCGAGAGAGACTCGGGTAAACCCTGCCGAGCGGATCGTCGAAAAGAATTCTGGTGATGTGGACTCCGGGTTCGCTTCGGTGGTTACCTCAGCCCCGGGAGCGATCTTCATGGTGTGAGAGACGGCGTCGAGGATGCGCGCAAGCCCCTGCCCACCCAACACCGACGGAGTGCCCCCGCCTACGAAGATAGTGGATACTCCATCAGCGGGCATGCCGCCGGTGGCCTCGAGCTGGGCGGTAGCTAGCTCCAGTTCCTTTTCCAAGGCTTCATGATAAGCGGGAAGGGCATCGTCCGAGCCGAGGACGTAGGTATTGAAATCGCAGTACCCACACCGCACGGTGCAGTACGGAACGTGGATGTAGAGTCCGAATGCCACTTAGAGGCCTTTCGACGGATGGTTCGGTTTGTTGTTCCCGCTCGCATTGCGCGCTTTGGCCGCGACACGGTGGACGATGGCCTCGACACGGGCGCGTTCGTGGAGGAACTCGGGTGGGTTGTTGCCGCGGAGGGTCTTCGTGATGTCGGGGTCTGGGATGACAACGACGGTCATCCAGGCGCCGACGGCGAGGTTGACAAGCTGCCAGGCTTTGGTGGCGGTGAGGGGGATGGAGACGGATTCGAGGTCGTCGATGGCGAGGGCGGTTTGTTCGACGACCCAGTCGGCAAGCGTGGTGAGGTAGTCGACGACGGCATGGGTGCGTTGCACGGGGGCGGTTAGGTGGAGGAGGTCTGCTGCGGTGAGTGCCTCGGGGCGGGGGATGGAAGGGGTGAGGCGGGCGCTTGTGCGGCCGCTGAGGGTGCCGGCGCGCAGCCCGGAGACCATGGCGTGGCGCATGCCGGCGAGTTCGGCAGCGGCGCGGCGGGAATCGTTGCGGCCTTCGGTGATGATGTCGTTGAGTTCGCGGAGGCAGTCGTCGACAAGCAGTTCGTCCCAGTCGGCGACGGCTTCGGCGACGTGGTCGATGTAATCGGCGATTTCGTCGCCGATGTCGAAGAGTGCTTGGGTGAGGTCGCGGAGCCGGAGCTTGGCGTCGTGAAGCTTGGCGTCAGCCAGATAAGCCACGGTGACAGCGACCTCCCAAAACGTTGTGCGACGGGTGGAAACGGTCGAGCGTTTTACGGCTCGACCGGACTGCACCTCACTTTACGGCTCCGTGTGCCCCGGGCCGGGGAGGCAGGGCCGGGGAGGTTATTTCTTTCTGTAGATCCAGTCGATTTCCTCTGCGAAACGGCTGACGACGATGTTCCTCTTGACCTTCATGGTAGGGGTGAGTTCGTTTCCTTCCTCGGTGAGATCGCGGTCGAGGATGTAGAACTTCTTGATCGATTCCGCGTGGGAGACGGAGGCGTTGGCGGCGTTGATAGCGTCTTGGATTTCGGCGCGCAGCATCGGGTCGGTGACGAGCTCTTTGGTGGGCTTGTTCTCCGGGAAGTTGTGGCCGAGTTTCCAGCGCAGCATGGCGTCTTCGTCGAGGGCGATGAGGACGGCGATGAAGGGTTTACCGTCGCCGACGACGAGTGCCTGGGAGATGAGCGGGTGGGCGCGGAGCTTGTCCTCCAGTGGCCCGGGGGAGACGTTCTTGCCGCCTGCGGTGACGATGAGGTCCTTCTTGCGGCCGGTGATGACAATGTGCCCGGTGTCGAGGAGTTCGCCGAGATCACCGGTGTTGAAGTAGCCCTCGGAGTCGAAGGCCTCTGCCGTGGCGATGTCGTTTTGCCAATAGCCGGTGAATAGTTGCTCTCCGCGGAGGCAGATTTCACCGTCGTCGTTGATTTTTACGGCCATGCCACCGACGGGCTGGCCGACGGTGCCGATGACGTTGTCCTTGCCAAAGTTGACGGCTGCCGCAGCGGCGACCTCGGTGAGGCCGTAGCCTTCGTAGACGGGGATCCCGATGCCGCGGAAGAAGTGCAGCAAGTCATGGCTCATGGCGGAGCCTCCTGATATGGCGTAGTTGCAGGCGCCACCGATGGCCGAGCGAATCTTCTTGTAGATGAGTTTTTCGAAGATGGAGTGTTGCATCTCCAGCCTGCGGGAGGGTCCGTCTTCTTCGTCCATGGCCTTGGAGTAGTCGATAGCGACCTGCTCCGCCTTAGCGAAGGTGGCGGCCTGGATGGGCCCGCGGTCGAGGGCGTTGTTGGCCGCGGCGTTGCGTACCTTTTCAAATACGCGGGGCACGCCGAGGATGAGGTTCGGGCGGTTGCGCTGCAGCTCCACGGAGATGGTCTTGAAGTTGGACCAGTGGGACTGCGTGCCGCCGGAGACGACGAAGGCGAGGGACACGGCGCGGGCGAGCACGTGGGCCAGCGGCAGGAAGGTCACCATGGAGTTGCCGGGGCGGGCGATCTGGCCGATGGGGTGTGTGAGTAGACCCAGCACCTGGGCGAGCCAGTTGTGGTGGGTGAGCATACAGCCCTTGGGGCGCCCGGTTGTTCCTGATGTGTAGACGATCGATGCGAGGTCATCCGAGGAGGTGGTGCGGATGCGTTCCCACACCTCGTCGTCGGAAATATCGCGGCCTTCGAATTTGATGGTGTCGACACCGGAGCTGTTGATTTCCAGGATGCGGCGCAGTTTGGAGGGGGAATCCGATAGCGGTGGCTTGCCATCGGGGCCGAGGACGAGGTGCTTCATGATCTCGGTGTGGTCTCGGGTCTCGGTGACGGCGATGACCGCACCGGAGTCCTCGATGGCCCACCGCACCTGGGACAGGGAGGAGGAGCCGTAGATCGGGACGGAGGCGGCACCTGCTGCCCAGATGGCGAAATCGAGGAGCGACCATTCGTACCGGGTCTCGGAGAGCAGGGCTACGCGGTCGCCTTGCTGTACCCCGTTGGCGATGAGGCCTTTGGCGACTTCGAAGACTTCATCGACGAAGTCTTTGGTGGTGACGTTCACCCATTCGAAGTTCTGGGGCCGGGTGAAGCTGACACCGTATGGTCGCGCCTGTGCGAGGCCGAGGAGTGCTGTGAGCACGGTGTCGTGGGGGCCGATGTCGTACTTCGCGGGGGTACTGAATTCCTGCATGGGGTTAAGGTTAGTACGCAGCTCGCGGAACCAGCTACTTAGTTCCCCGGCGCGACAGCCCTGAATCCCCGCATTTACTAACAGTCTGGCATGATAAAACTCGTGAGTTACATCGACGAGCTTTCCAAGTTGGCGCAGGCATACTCGATTTCGACGAGCTATACCTCGGCGACGGGTACGACAGTGGAGGCGGGCCCTGAGACGCTCACGGCGCTCCTTCACGCAATCGGCGTGACAGTAGGTGAAACCGAGGAAGAGTTGGTTTCCCAACAATTGGCGGCGGAGGAGGAACTGTTCTCGCGGCCTCTCCCCCGCTGCGTGGTTGCCCGGCAGGGTGATTCTCACTTCTTTACTGTCCACGTTCATCATGGCGCGTCTGCGCACGTGACCATCGCCACGGAGCAGGGCGAAGTGGTGGAGGCCGTGCAGGAGGAGAACTGGACGGATCCGCGCACCATCGGTGGGGTGTTGTGGGGTGAGGCGACTTTCTCCACCCCACGGGACCTGCCGCTTGGCTGGCACACGTTGCGGCTTGATTCGGAGAGTGTGCAGGCGGAGACTGGGCTGATCGTGGTGCCGGCACAGGTGCCCACCCCATCCCGCCAGCGCCACGGAGTCATGGCGCAGCTGTATTCGGTGCGCTCGGAACGCTCGTGGGGGATCGGTGATTTCCGCGATTTGGCCACGTTGGGCACCATCCTCGCGGAGGACGATGATGTGGATTTTCTGCTCATCAATCCGCTTCACGCCGCCCAGCCTGCCCCGCCGGTAGAGGATTCCCCGTACCTGCCTACCTCGCGTCGCTTCGTCAATCCGATTTATATATGTGTGGAGGATGTCCCCGAGTATTCGCTTGTCGACGACGCGACCCGCGCCGACATCGACGCCCTTGCCGCGGGCCTGCGAGCGACGAACACCACACCTGATCCGATCAAGCGCAACCCAATCTTTGACATCAAGCTGCAGGCGCTGCGCGAGCTGTTCTTCCACCGCGAACAGTCCGGACCCCGTCATGATATGTACCGCGCCTACTGCGAGGCCGAAGGCGACGGGCTCGACGAGTTCGCCCTCTGGTGCGGCCACCAGCTCGCACGCGCGGAGTGCACCGCGACCGGCGCCCACGCCGAGGAGGACGGTTTCCCCGAGGATGCAGAGTTCTACCGCTGGCTGCAGTTCATTTGCGACGAGCAGCTGGCCACGGCACAGAAAGCGCTGAAGGACGCGGGCATGGAGATCGGCATCATGAACGATCTCGCCGTCGGCGTGCACCCGAAGGGCGCGGATGCGGAAACGCTATCGGACATCCTCGCCCCGGAGGTGTCTGTCGGTGCCCCGCCGGATCCGTACAACGTGTTCGGCCAGGACTGGTCGCAGCCGCCGTGGAACCCGTACGCCCTCGCCGAGGCCGGGTACGCGCCGTTCCGCGACATGATTCGCACGGTCCTGCGCCACTCCGGTGCCCTGCGCATCGACCACATTCTGGGACTGTTCCGCCTGTTTTGGATTCCCCGTGGCGAGTCCGCGAAGCTCGGCACGTACATGAACTATGACTACAACGCCCTCGTCGGTGTCCTCGCCCTCGAGGCCACGCGCGCCGGTGCTGTTGTCATCGGCGAGGACATGGGCACGTTCGAGCCGTGGGTGCAGGATTATCTGGCGGAGCGGGGGCTGATGGGGACGTCGATCTTGTGGTTTGAGGGGTCGCCACATCATGAAGGCGCGCGTCGCCAAGACGAGTACCGCACTCTCGCTTTGACCAGCGGAACGACGCATGATCTGCCGCCGACAGCCGGCATGGTGGAAGGCGAGCACATCGCCCTGCGCGACCGACTGGGGCTCCTAGAAAACAGCTTTGAGGAGGAGGATGCCTCCGATTTTGCGTGGCAGAAGCAGATCTACGAGGTCGCGCTTGACCCGGAGTTCTACGCCTCCTTGGACCTGAGCGAGCGCCCCTCCAGGGATACGACGCTGGAGATTGTGCGCCAGTTGTCGGAGTTTGTCCGTGGCACGCCCTCGCTGCTCACGTGTACGGCGCTGGTGGATCTCACCGGCGACCGGCGGGCGCAGAACCAGCCGGGGACCGTCCGCAGCCAGTATCCCAACTGGTGCATCCCGCTCACCAATGAAAAGGGTGAGGCGGTGACGCTGGAAACGCTCCGTGACCAGCGTTACTACAAGGCGCTCGTGCTAGAGCGAGGTCACTAGCCAGGCGATGATGACAAAGGCGATGAGGCCCACGAGCGACCACGTGATAACCGTTGGGCCTCGCTTTCCCTTGTCTTTTTGAAAGTGCTCGGCTTTATTCACCTTTACGTATCCTCCTTGTCTTTTCACCATTAAACCACCTATAGGTTTTCGCGCCCAAAAAGTTGAGCGCCCGCTGCATGTACTCCGCGACGACGGCGCACAGCGGAACCGCCACCCCCAGCACGATCGGCACCTGCAGCCACATGCTGGAGGAGGTAAGGGTTTGGGTGCACCAATCCAGCATTTACACAGCACCCATGAGGCCGCGGCGGGCAAGCAGCGGTGCCACGTCCTTATCGCGGCCGCGCAGCGTGCGGAACTGGCTGGTGTAGTCCTTGGAGGCGCCCGTGGACAGGATGAGATCGCGGAAGCGTTGCCCCGCCTCGCGGACGGTGCTGGCAGGCACGTCCTCTGCCCCCGCCGCACCGGTCTCGGTGAACCAGCTGAAGCCGTCGGCATCGAGTGCCTCCGCCCACAGGTAGGAGTAGTAGCCGGCGGAGTAGCCGCCGGCGAAGATGTGCTGGAAGTAGGCTGTCTGGTAGCGGGGCGCAAGGTGGTCGACGGACAGGCCGTAGCTCTCCAGCGCGTTCGCCTCGAACTCGGCCACGGACTCCGGGGTGGCGGCGATCTTCTGCACCTCGTCGAGGGTAAGTGAGTGCCAGGCCAGGTCGACGATGGCGGCGCCGAGGTATTCGGCGGTGGCAAAGCCCTGGCCGAACAGGCGTGCCTTCTCGATGGCGTCGATAAGCCTGTCGGGGATGACCTCGCCGGTGGTGACGTGGTGGGCGTAGTGGCGGATGACGGCAGGGTCGAGCGCCCAGTTCTCGTTGATCTGGGAGGGGAACTCGACCCAGTCGCGGGGGACGTTCGTGCCGGAGAAGCTTGGGTACTTCACGTCCGAGAGGAGCCCGTGGAGGGCGTGGCCGAACTCATGGAACAAGGTGGTGACCTCGTCCATGGTCAAGAGTGGCGTGGAGCCGTCGGTGGGCTTGGTGATGCTCAACACGTTGACTACCACGGGCTTTTCACCGGTGAGGTGGGCTTGGTCGTTGAAGCTGCTCATCCACGCGCCGCCGCGCTTTTCGGGGCGGGCGAAATAGTCGGTGATGATGAGGCCGATTCCGGTTCCGTCCTCTTCCTTCACCTCCCACACATCGGTGTCTGGGTTGTAGCCGTGGAGATCGTCGCGGTGGGTGACGGTGATGCCGTAGAGGCGGTTGGCGGCGTAGAAAACGCCGTCGCGGAGCACGCGGTCGAGCGGGAAGTATTCCTTGAGTTCCGCCTCGTCGAGGGCGTAGTCCCGCACCTTCACCCGGGACTCCCAGTAGGGCCAGTCGGCGCCGGTGACAGGCTCGTCGGCGGCGTCGACAAGCAGTTTGAACTCGCCGGCGGCGTTCGCGGAGGCGCTGGGCGCGAGATCAGCGAGGAGCATGCGGGCGGCGTCGGCATCGTCGGCGGTCTCCACCTCGATGACGTAATCGGCGTGGGTGCGGTAGCCGAGGAGGCGGGCGCGCTCGGCGCGCAGCGTCGCCATGGTGACTGCCAGACGGAGGTTCTCCTCCCCTCCGCGCTTCTGGGACTCCTCGTAGAGCTTTGCACGGGAATCGTGGCGGGTGAGTTCGCGCTGCAGGGACTGGACCGTGGGCAGTTCCAGAGGAACGCGGTAGGTGTCGCCGGAGACGTGGTAGGACGCTACCTGATCGTCGGAAAGCCCCTCGAGCTCGGCGCGGGTGAACTCGACGGCGAGGTCCCGGGTGGTGGAGTTGAGCGTCTTGGAGAAGCGGTCGTCCAGCTCGGCGAGTTCGCGGTCAATGGCCGACAGTCGTTTTTTCCCGTTCGCCGACAGGCGGACGCCGGCGCGGGTGAAGCGGCGCAGGAGTTCCTTCTTCAGTCTCTCCCCCTCGGCCTCCGGCGGGGTGACCTGTTGGATCCGCTCGTAGAGCGCCTCGTTTTGGTAGATGGCGTTTTCGTGCTCGGCGAGGGCGGGGCTCATTTCGGCGACGATCGCCTCGCGGGTGTCGTTGGAGTCGGTGCCCACCACGTTATAGATGTATGCGCAGACGCGGTCGAGGATCGCCCCGGAGCGCTCGAACGCCTCGACGGTGTTCTCCCAGGTGGCCTCCGGCTCGGCGAGGATCTCTTCGATCTCCTTATCATGAGCGGCCAGCCCCTCGCGGAAGGCAGGGAGGACGTGGGCGTCGGTGATCTCAGCAAACGGCGGCAGGTGATACGGCAGTGGTGATTCTTTTAGCAGTGGGTTCGTCATAAGATTCATGGTAGACGAGACATAGGAGGACACGTGGCACAAAGCGAGCTAGTCATTGATACGCCTCACGGGCGGGCCTTTGGGGTGACGGAGGAAGAGGAGGTCGCCTTCTTCGAATCGATCCGTTTCGGGGCATCTCCTACCCCGTTTGGGGCCTCGGCGATCGTCCCCACGGAAGGGCCTGTCCCCCAGCCTGATCCGGAGAGTCCGCCGCACGAACTGTATCTGTCGGTGACGGGTCCCGCCCATGCCACTGCGGATTCTCACCTGCCGGTCATCGTGTTTGTGCACGGCGGGGGTTTTGAGGAGGGCACGCATATCGGCCCGTGGTATGGGGCGTCGTCGGCGGCGCGGGATGGCGTCATCACGGTGTCGGTGGATTACCGCCTGGGTGTGCAGGGTTTTGTTCCGTTTTCTGCGGATCAGCCGAACCACTACCGGGGGATCGACGATGTGAATACGGCTCTGGAGTGGGTGCAGGATGCGATTGAGTCGTTCGGTGGTGATCCCACGAATGTCACGTTGTCTGGGCAGTCTGCTGGCGGGGCGATCGCTTTGTGGCTGGCCCGCCGCGATCATTACCGCGGGGCTTTTCGACGCCTGTGGGCACTGTCTCCTGCTTTCCCCCGGCACCCTGTGACGCTAAAGGAGGACACGATTCGGCGCAGCGTCGGCGGGGCTTTGACTGCGGGGCACTTCGATTCCCTGCGCCACGATGACATCGCCCGGTTGACCAAGAAGCTGCACCGCGCGTCCCGCCTGGATCTCGCCTTCGGCCCGGCACCGTTTAAGCCGGAGGAGCTAGTGGAGATCCCGATTGTGATAGATACCTTAGAAAACGAGTGCTACGACATGCCTCCGGCGCCGTCTTTTGATCGGCTGCCGTTTACTGGCAAGGCGATTGAGACGCTCGCCCCCACATTGGGGCTTGCAACGCCTGAGCTGTACACCTCGTATGAGCCGAAGAAGCGGCGGATGCAGCAGCTCACGGGCGATTTCATGATTCGTCAGCACGCGGTGCGGGTGGCGGAGTGTGCGCCGGACACCACGTGGCTCTTGTCGTTTCATGGGAGGGGCGACGATGGTGTGGCCCGCGCCGCGAAGCACTGCGCGGATTTGCCGATCTTCTTTGATTCTTTTGGGGATAATCCGGAGGAGGAGCAGCAGCGTGTGGGTGCGGATATTTCCGCGACCGTGGCTAGGGTTCATCCGGAGGTTCTCAGCTTTGCCACAGATGGCACGGTGAGCTGGCCTGCCTATGGTGAGTCTAAGAATGTTCTTAGCGTTGGTTTGTTTTCAGGAACAGCGGAGCTCGTCTCCGATCCCTTCACCCCTATCATGAGGGCGTTTCCGCAGGATTAGGGCAATAAAAAATCCCCGCAGCCTAGGCTGCGGGGAAAAGCTTTTGTCAGAAGTTGAAGCCTGCGATGGGGCCTGCTGCGGTGGTTGCGACACCGGCGATAGCGGCCAACCCCATGAGCGCTGCGATAGCTGCGATGACACCCTCAAGCTCGCTGGTCAGACCGGACTTGTTGCCGAGGAAATCATCGTTCGTGTTGTGATCAGTGGGATCCGGGATGTTCCGCTCGGCAACCGGGGGAACGGGATTTACGTTGATCGTCTCCTGCGCCATTGCAGGGGCTGCAAGCGATGCGAACGCGACAGCGGTGGAAGTAGCGACTGCTACGGCTGCTCGTTTCATTGTTTCTCCTTAGGCGCTGGGGCTTTCTTACTTAAGGCCTAGCTTAGACGGCACTTAAGTTTCTGGCAAGCATTTTTTAAAAAGAGTTGCTTTTCTATGTGCAACCTTGGAATCTTCCATATTAAGTCTTAAACTCAAGACGCAAATAAAACGTGGGACACAGCGAGACTATTTGTTTTAGTGTGGAGATATGGCTGACAAAGATAACGCCGACTACGCTCTCACCCCCGACGGCCTGGTAAAAGAAACCAGCGCCCGCAATTTCCCGCAGGCCTCCCCCGCCCCGGGCGACCTGCCGTGGGAAAAATCCGATCCCGAGTGGTACAAGAGCGCCGTATTCTACGAAGTACTCGTTCGCGCCTTCTACGACTCCAACGGCGACGGCACCGGCGATCTTAAGGGACTCACAGAAAAGCTCGAGTACATTAAGTGGCTCGGCGTCGACTGCATTTGGCTGCCGCCGTTTTATGATTCCCCCCTGAGCGACGGCGGCTACGACATCCGCGACTTCCGGAAGATTCTGCCGGAATTCGGCACCGTCGATGACTTTGTCGCGCTTGTCGACGGGGCCCACAAGCTCGGGCTGCGCGTCATCACCGACATGGTGGTCAACCACACGAGCGACGAGCACCCCTGGTTCACCCAGTCCGTCGAGGATCCGGACGGCCCCTACGGCGACTTCTATGTCTGGAGTGACACCGACGATGCGTACTCCGATGCACGCATCATCTTCGTGGATACGGAGACCTCAAACTGGACCTACAACGAAAAGCGGGGACAGTATTATTGGCATCGCTTCTTCCACCACCAGCCGGATCTCAACTACGACAATCCCAAGGTCCAGGAGGCCATCCTCGATGCCATGCGTTTCTGGCTTGACCTGGGACTCGACGGCTTCCGCCTCGATGCCGTGCCTTACCTCTTCGAGCGGGAAGGCACGAACTGCGAAAACCTCCCCGAGACGCATGCCTTCCTGAAGCGTTGCCGGGCGATGATCGACGAGGAGTACCCGGGTCGCATCCTCTTGGCAGAGGCCAACCAGTGGCCCGTTGACGTCGTCGAGTACTTCGGCGAACCAACCGTCGGCGACGAGTGCCACATGTGTTTCCACTTCCCCGTCATGCCGCGCATTTTCATGGCTTCCCGGATGCAATCACGTGACCCGATCTCCTCCATCCTGCGTTCTACCCCGGTCATCCCGGATTCCGCACAGTGGGGCATCTTCCTGCGCAACCACGACGAGCTCACCTTGGAAATGGTGTCTGAGGACGAGCGGGCGTACATGTACCAGCAGTTCGCCTACGACCCCCGGATGAAGTCCAACGTGGGTATCCGGCGTCGCCTCGCCCCGCTGCTGGAAGGCGACCGAAACCAGCTGGAGCTATTCACCGCGCTGCTGCTTTCCCTGCCAGGGTCCCCCGTCTTGTACTACGGCGACGAGATCGGCATGGGCGACAATATTTGGCTCGGTGACCGCGATGGCGTGCGCACCCCCATGCAATGGTCACCGGACAGGAACGGCGGCTTCTCCTCCGCCGACCCGGAGAAGTTGTACGCTCCCGTGATCATGAATGCTGAGTTCGGCTACGGTGCCATCAACGTGGAGACGCAGCGCCGCCGCGAGTCGTCCCTCCTCAACTGGACGCGCTCCCTGATCCACATCCGCAAGCAGTACGATGCCTTTGGCAAGGGTGAATTTAAGGAACTGCCGTGCGACAATGTAACAGTGTTCAGTTTTGTGCTCACCCACGAGGACGAGACGATACTGTGCGTCAACAACTTGAGCTCCCGCCCGCAGCCCGCCCGGTTAGATCTGTCCGAGTTCGCCGGTGGCAGTGCCCGGGAGCTCACCGGCGGGGAGGAGTTCCCGCCTCTGACGGACTCCTGGACGCTCACCCTGCCCCCCTACGGATTCTTTTGGTTTGATATTTCATGATTAATACAGACACACTGACCACTGCACGTTTCTTCGCCACCAAGTCCGAACCCATCACGGGCGTGGAGATCCTCGGCGAGGCACCCCTCGCCCGCCCTGAGCTCATCAAGGGCAAGGATGCCCCGGGTACGCTCACCTTCGCACGCATCCACCGTGAGCAGGGCAGTGACCTGTACCAACTGGTCGTCGACAAGCAGGGAAACGACATCCTCGGGCAGGAGGACACCGCGTTCGCGGCGGGAAAACAGCTGTCCAACGGGTATGCGGCGGGGTCGGGTGTGCTGCACAAGCTCACCGACCCGGCGATGCCACCGGTGGAATCCGTGCGGCCGGTGGGTGAGCAATCCAACACCTCGTGGATCTACAACGACCGGGTCATCGTCAAATACTTCCGGCGCCTCACCCCGAGCCCCAACCCCGATATCGAGCTCCTGGAAGCGCTGACCGAAGCAGGGTGCACCCACATCGCTCCCCTGCGCGGCTGGACCACCGTTGAGCTTGAGGGGACGGAATACGTCACCGCCATGGTGCAAGACGTTGTGCCCGGCGAGGACGGCTACGATTTCGTCACCGCCCACCCCGATGACCTCGACGCAGCACCCCTCGGCGCCGCGATCCGCGACGTGCACACCCAGCTGGCCGCGACGTGCGGCACGGGCACCCTCGCCCCCGGCGAGCTCGCACGCAACCTCGATGCCCGCCTCGACGGCCTCCTCGCCCGTGCACCGCAGTTGTCCCGCTACGAGGACGATCTCCGTGCCCTCTACCGCAGTGTCGCCGACCGGACCATACCCACCCAGCGCATTCACGGCGACCTCCACCTGGGGCAGACGCTGACTGCCGATGGCACCTGGGTGCTCATCGATTTTGAGGGGGAGCCCGCAGCCAGCCTTGAGGAGCGCCGGCGTCTCGACTCACCGCTGCGCGACCTGGCGGGGATGATCCGCTCCTTCGGCTACGCTGCAGCCGCCAGTGGGAAGGACGACGGCTGGACCGAGGAGAAAGCAGCCGAGCTGCTGGGCAGCTACGGTGACGTGGATGCCGATGTCCTCCGCGCGTACATCGCGGATAAGTGCGCCTACGAGGTCGTGTACGAGAGGGAGAACCGGCCGGAGATGATCAGCGTGCCGGAAACCGCCCTCGCGCGGATCCTTGCCTGATCTCGCCCCTGCCTGATTTCGTTCCGGCCTCACCCCGTTTCGTCATCCCGCCTACACCCGGCGGACAAGTGCCGCGCGGAGCTCGTCGTGCGAGAGCTGCGCGCCGATCCACGAGCTGAACGCGAACGGGGTGGCCTGCACCCCGGCGATGAGCTGTTCCGCAGGAACCCACGTGAAGGCATCGACCTCGTCGGGGACGACCTCCACGTGCGCGTCCGGCGCCACCTGCGCGACGAACACCGGGCAGACCTCCCACTCCACTACCCCGTTGGAATCGGTCGCCCGGTACTCGAAGGTAGGGAGCACACACTCGATGGAGACGAAGTCCTCCCGCCGCATGCCGAGCTCCTCCGCGCCCCGCCGCACGAGCGCTTCTTCCGGTGTCTCCCCCGGACCGGGGTGCCCGCACATGGAGTTCGTCCACACACCGGGGAAGGTGAGCTTGCTCAGCGCCCGCCGGCTGACGAGGACGCGCCCCGCAGAATCAACGACGTAGCAGCTGAATGCGAGATGCAGCGGAGTCTTGTCGGTGTGGACGGTGGCCTTATCGGCAACGCCACACGGGGCCTTGGACGCATCGAGGAGCACGACCAGCTCTGGTTCGGTACGAGGAGTTGTCATGCCCCTAAGGGTACTTGGCCGGTGCTCCCACGAAATCACCTGGTGCTGTGGGACAATGGCACTATGCCCGCCCCGCTTGAAGCGCACCCGATTTTCCGCGCCAGAACACACGCCTCCGCCCAGATCGTCGCCCGTGAGGCGGCGGCGTTTTCCGTTCGTCTGGACGAGTTCAACTCAGACAACGCTGACTACGGCGGACGCACGGCGGAGATCGCCACGACGGGAACGCACCTGCGCTCCCTGCTCGTTCACTTGGGTGCCGATCGACCGACCAACGCCGACGACGGCAACGGCGGAGACGGAGGCGGAGACGCGGATGCCGTCTACGAACCGGATGCGCTTGTTGGTGCGGCCTTCGACCTCGTCCATACGGGACTGTGCATCATCGACGATGTCATCGATGCCGATCACAGCCGTCGCGG
Source organism: Corynebacterium sp. HMSC073D01 (assembly GCF_001815555.1). Lineage (NCBI taxonomy): Bacteria > Bacillati > Actinomycetota > Actinomycetes > Mycobacteriales > Corynebacteriaceae > Corynebacterium > Corynebacterium sp. HMSC073D01. Next base: position 83,809 of record NZ_KV821038.1, read on the forward strand.
GCTGAAGACCATTCACGCCACCGCCACCGGCATCGCCTCCCCCACCATCGGCACGCACGCGGCGGCGCACTATGGCAACTCCATCGCCGTCCTCATCGGGATGAGTTCCCTCAACGCTGCGACCTCCCTGGTAGCCAAGGCGGACATGGATCCGGAAACGACACGCCGGGTGATTGCCGAGCTCACCACCGCTGTGGACGACGCGATCATCGGTGAATTCATGGACGTCGAGCATTCTCTCCCCGGCCACGACCCCACCCCACGCCAGGTGGACAACGCGGCACTGCTCAAAACCTCTCCTTATAGCTTCGAGGCCCCGCTCGTCTGTGGGGCGCTCATCGCCGGCAGGCCGGTGGCGGTGTGTGACACGCTCCGGGTGGTCGCCCGCCACCTGGGGGCCGCTTTCCGGATGGCGAACGATCTTCGCGCCCTCACCGGCAACGGATTCGTGGGCGATATCCGCAACCACCGCACCACCCCGCTCATGGTGCTCGCCGAAAACTATCCCGCGTGGCCGAAAATCCACCTGGCGCTCAGCTCGATGCGCTTAGATGAGGCACGCACGCTCCTCGCCGATTCAGGGATCGTGGACGAGGCCCGTTCCATCGGCGAGAGCCACCTCGCCGCAGCGACAGACAAGGCCACTGCCGGTCACGTGTTCTCCGCACCAGCCACAACAACCTTCTTGTACCTGTGCTCGCGCTTCCGCGCGCTCCTCCACCCCGATTATGTGGATTAGTAAGACCCGCAGCGAATCCTGCCAATGCTCACCCCGCACCCGAGAGAAAAGGAATCCACCGTGCCCGCCCCCGTCTCCGCCACATCCGCCCCTATCGTCGTCATTGGTGGTGGGGTAACCGGCCTCGCCACAGCGGGTCTGTGTGCTCGCGCGGGTTATTCGGTGACGCTCGTGGAAAAGCTCACTGGGTTGGGCGGGCGCGTCGGCACCTTCACCAGCGGCGATTACCGGTGGGATACGGGCCCCAGCTGGTGGCTCATGCCGGAGGCCTACGACCATTACTTTTCGCTCATGGGCACATCAACGGAGGCGGAGCTCGACCTCCATCGCCTCGACCCCGCGTACCGCGTGGTCACCGACAGTTTCCCCACCGTCGACGTGCGCACGGGCATGGAGAATGTGGTTGCTCTTGCTGAGTCGGTGGAGCGCGGCGCGGGCGAAAAGCTCCGCGCCTACCTGGAGGAGGCGAGCCTCACCTACCGGGTGGCGCTCACCACGTTCCTCTACACCACGTTCACCTCCATCAAGCCATTCCTGGACAGGGAGATCCTTACCCGCATTCCGCTTCTCATCCGGCTGCTCACCCGCAGCCTGAAGGACGATGTGGAGTCCCAATTCAACAACCCGATTCTGCGGATGCTGCTGGAGTACCCCGCCGTCTTTGTGGCCACGCGACCCGACCGCGCGCCGAGCATGTACAAGCTCCTCAGTCACACCGACCTCATCGCCGGCGTGGCTTACCCCCAGGGTGGCTACTATCAGCTCATCAGGAAGATGGCGGAGCTCGCCACCGCTAGCGGCGCGACGCTGCGCACCGGCTGTACCGTCACCCGCATCCTCACGGAGGACGCAACGGTCACGGGTGTTCGGGTGACCCACGACGGCACAGAGGAGACGATCCCGGCGGCGATCGTTGTTTCCACCGCAGATCTCCACCACACGGAGACGTCTCTCCTCCCCCGCCGGTTGCGCTCGGTCCGCTCCTGGTCGCGGAAGGACCCGGGGATCAGTTCGATCGTCGCGCTCCTCGGCGTCGCCGATCCGCTGCCGACGCTTGCTCACCACACTCTTTCGCTTTCCGACGATTGGTCGCCCGACTTTGCTGCTATCTCCGGCAAGCGTCCGGGACAGGAGTTTTCGCGCAGCGTCTACGTGTGCAAGGCCAGCGCCACCGATCCGACGCTGGCCCCGGAGGGGCATTCCAACATCTTCATCCTCATCCCGACGGTCGCTGATCCGCACATCGGCCGGGGCTCCGCCTACAATGATGCGCCCAGCCCACGGGTGGAGGACATCGTGGATGAGGTGATCGACGTCGTCGCCCGGCGCGCGGATGCCCCGGCGTTGAAGACCAAGGTGGAAAAGCGGTTTACCATCGGACCGGCGGATTTCGCCCAGCGCTATAACTCGTGGCAGGCCTCCTCCATTGGCTTGGCGCACACGCTGTGGCAGTCCGCATTCCTCCGTGGCTCCAACGCCTCGTCCAAAGTCGCCGGCCTGTACTTTGCGGGCGGAACGACGGTTCCCGGTGTCGGTGTTCCACTGTGCCTCATTTCTGCCGAGAATGTGCTCAAGCGCCTGCGCGGAGATTCCACATCCGGTCCCCTGCCCTACGCGTAAGGGGGCAAAGAAAAACCCCCACCGGTGCAGACCGTGGGGGACGAGAAGAGGGTGCGCGGAGGCATCGAAAAACCGTGCGCTCCTAGTTGGCGGCGGTGAGATTCCCCTTGAACGTCACGTTACCGATGGTGAACTCCGCATCGTAGGCGGTGCTGGGGGACACAGCGTAGGGGAAGTTCAGGTTCGCCTTCGCCCCCACACCGAGGGGCACGTCGAGACCCACGATGTAGTCCGGATCGGAAATCGTGAGCGGTTCCCCCTCCGAAAGCTCCTTGTTGCCGTCGTAGTCCTCAAATTTGTACGTGGCCTTCAGCGCGCTCGGCGGGAACGGTTGCTCGTTGTTGTTTTCCACCGTGACAACGACGGTGGTGCCACCGAAGTTACCCGCGGCAACGCTGACGAGCTTGTAGGTCAACCCGAGGCCCTCGTCGACGACCGGTTCGGAAAACTTTTCCACCGTCTTAGGCGCGACATCCTTGGGAGTGAACGACGGGGCAGCCTCAGTCGAGGTGGACACCTTCTCACTAACCGACGATTCTTGGGCACTGTTCCCGTCGTGTTTCTCGTCGGAGCAACCAGCTAGAACCAGCGCAGCAGACACAGTAACAGCTACCACAGAGGCGATCGGTCGGCGAAGATTCATCACGAAACGTCCATCCTTGAAATCCTTGGTCCACACGTACCAGAACTGAGCACGTGCACTTTAGCTTATTCTACCGACCCCACGTCGTGGGAATATGTGAGGTAGGGTGCGTGTTTGGTGATATGGCAATAATCCCCGGGAGCCGGGGACAGCGGGTAGAAGGAGTATGTGTGCGTAGCATCCTACGAATTATTAGAAATGCCACAGCCCTGTGGCCCTTCTATGTGGGAGTGATCCTCGCCTCCCTTGTCACCGCAGCGCTCGGCCTGATTAACCCGTTCATCATGCGCGACGCGACTGACACCATCGTCTCCGTCGTTTCCGGCGAGCAGCCACTGGGTGACGCGAACACGCGGATCATCTGGCTGACCGTGGCAATCCTCGTCGTCGGACTTCTCAACACCGGCGTGCGCAACATCGGCGGCTATATCGGCGATGTCATGGCCGCGCGGATGCGACAGATCCTCTCCACGCGTTATTACGCGCAGCTGTTGTCCCTGCCACAGCGCTACTTTGATTCCCAAGTGACCGGCACGATCATCGCCCGGCTTGACCGGTCCATCACCTCTATCACGCAGTTCCTGCAGGCTTTTTCCAACAACTTTTTCCCGATGCTGCTCACGGTGGCGGCTGTCCTCATCATCACGGCGGTGTATTACTGGCCGCTTGCGGTCCTGCTGGCCATCATTTTCCCCATTTACATGTGGCTGACGGCGCTGACGAGCAAGAAATGGCAGCGCATCGAGGCAGCGAAGAACAGGGAAATTGACCTCGCAGGCGGGCGTTTTGCCGAGGTCATCGGCCAGGTCAAGGTGGTGAAGTCCTTCGTCACGGAGGTGGCTGAGCTCGTCGGCTTCTCCCGTCGCTACGGCAAGACGGTGACGCATACCCGCGAGCAGTCCCGCTATTGGCACCTCATGGATGTCGCACGCGGCGCGGCGATGGACCTCATCTTCTTGTTCATCTACGGCGTGCTCTTCTACCGCACTCTCCACGGCTATTTCAGCCTCGGTGACATGGTCATGCTTATCCAGCTGGTCACCATGGCGCGTCAACCGGTCATGATGATGAGCTACCTCGTAGACACGACGCAGCGGGCGATCGCGGGCTCCAAGGACTACTTCGAGGTGATGGAGGTGTCCCCCGAGCCGACGGCCAACGAGATCGTCGTCGATGCGACCGGCTCCTCCCACACGCTCGAGGCGCAGCCCCAGCACGCCACGCCCCTGGCAGCGGCCGGATCGACCGCCATCACTTTCGACGACGTGAGCTTCAGCTACGACGAGGGCGACGAGGTCATCCACAACATCAGCTTTGCTGTCCACCCGGGTGAAAAGGTTGCACTCGTTGGCGAATCCGGCGGCGGCAAGTCGACGCTGGTCAATCTCATCCTCGGCCTGTATAGGCCGACCGACGGCCGACTTACCATCAACGGGCACGATGTCACCGATGTTCAGGCAGAGGATCTGCGGGCATCCATCGGCGTGGTGTTCCAGGATTCTTCGCTGTTTTCCGGCACGGTGCGCGAGAACATTGCCTACGGCAAGCCCGGTGCCACGGACGAGGAAATTATCGACGCTGCCAAGGCCGCGTACGCCCACGACTTCATCGAGGCTTTCCCCGACGGCTATGACACTGTCATCGGCGAACGTGGTCTTCGCCTGTCCGGTGGCCAGAAGCAGCGCGTGGCTATCGCCCGCGCAATGCTGAAGGATGCTCCCATCCTCGTTCTTGATGAAGCGACGAGTGCCCTTGACACCAAAGCGGAGCAGCAGGTTCAGGCCGGGTTGGAGGCGCTGATGTGCAACCGTTCGACGCTCATCATCGCCCACCGTTTGTCCACGATTGCGACCGTGGACACGATCGTCACGATGGATAAGGGACGCGTGGACGAGATCGGCGCACCGGCGGAGCTGGCGGCCTCCGGTGGTATTTACTCCCAGCTCCTCGCCCTCACCTCCACGGCAACGGAGGAGAGCCGCAAGCGTCTGAAAGAATTCGGCCTCATCAACTAATCGCTCTGTGGGCAAGGCACAGCAGACACAGTAGACACCGCAGGCACCCCAGGCACCCCAGGCACCCCAGGCACCCCAGACACCGCAGACACAGTGAGCCAGGTTCCATGAGCACGGCAGAGGAATACAATCAAAAGCATGAAATGCCCAGACCTCAACACGCTCCGCCGCCGCCGGACGATGAAGTGGACAGCCTTCGAGCCAGATGTGCTGCCACTGTGGATCGCCGAATCAGATTTTGCCACCAACCCCTGCATCACCCAGGCTCTCCACCAGGCCATTGACGAGGAACAATTCGGCTATCCCCCGGCGGGAAACGAGGTCGCAGAGGCGCTCAGCCAGTTCTGCCAAGCCCGCTACGGGTGGCACGTCGATCCCTCCCGCATCCATCTGGCAACCGACGTCATGCAGGCGCTCATCGCAGCGCTCCGCTACATCGTTCCCGCAGGCCCCGTCGTGATCCCCACACCGAGCTACCCGCCGTTCTTCTTCGCTTGCCGATCAGCAGGGCGAGAGGTTGTCACCATTGACGGGTTGTCCCTCGACGCAGTGGAGGAGGCATTCCAGGACCACCACCCCGCAGCGTTCATTCTCTGTTCCCCACACAATCCGTTGGGGGTTGTCCACGAGCGGGATTACCTCATCCATCTGGCGGAACTCGCGGACCGGTACGACGTGCGCGTGCTTTCCGACGAAATTCACGCGCCTCTGGTCTACCCTGGCCACCATCACCGCCCCACCGCCAGCGTGTCCGATGTCGCCTCTGAGCGCACAATCACGTTCATGTCCACGTCCAAGGGGTGGAACGTCGCTGGCCTGCGCTCCGCTCAGATCATCCTCACCAACGACCACGACAATGACGCGTGGGGGAAACTCAACCCAAGCGCCGTGCCCCCACCATCGATTCTCGGGAACGTTGCGGCCGTGGCCTGCTACACCGACACATCCTCGTTCCTCGATGACGAAATCGCGTACCTCGTGGAAAACCGAGACTATCTCCTCACCCACCTGCCCGAGGTTCTGCCCGGAATCGGCATGTCACATCCGGATGCGACCTACCTCATGTGGCTTGATTTCTCACAATGTGAGATCCTTGCGCTGCGCAACAACCCACAGCAGGTTTTGGCCGAGAAAGCGCGCGTCGGACTCAACGCATGCACCGGGTTCGGGGCAGTTCATGACGGGTTTGCGCGTCTCAATTTCGGGTGCGACCGGTCAACCCTAGCAGAAATGATAAGCAGAATTGGGAATACCTTTTAGGGATAAAATTTCACAAATTGCCTCCCACTGTGTAGGATACCGTCCCATACAGTGAAATAAAGGACATGGGGAGCCGTAGTCCGCCCCACCCATAGGCGGTAACCACGGCAAACCACTACCGAATCGACCCGATCTGACAAAGGGCACAGGGCCGGTAGGTAATCCGTCAGAGTGAGATTTTTGAGAGGACTGGAGTTCCTACCATGACTGCAAAGAATGCGTCAGCCGACGCAGCAACACCGACGATCCGAGGTGGAAAGTACTACATAACGCTCATCGTGGCGTCCATGATGCTGTTTTCCATGTACTTCGGCGCCGGTAACCTTATTTTCCCGCCGATGCTCGGCGCACACGCAGGCGAGGCTTTCACGCCCGCCATTATCGGCTTCCTTCTCGCCGGTGTGCTTCTTCCTGTGATTTCCGTCATCGCCGTCGCCGTGACCGGTGATTCCATCACCGACATGTCCAACCGTGGCGGCAAGGTATTCGGCATCGTTTTCCCGATCCTTGTGTACCTGTCCATCGGCGCTTTGTACGCCGTCCCCCGTACAGCCGTCGTGAGCTACGGCTCCGGGTTCGTCCCGATCTCGGGCGTGGACAACAAGGCCTCACTGGTCATTTACTGCATCGTTTTCTTCGTCATTTCGGCCGCCCTGGCATGGAACTCGAACTCGATCATCGACAACCTGGGTAAGTTCCTGACACCGGCGCTGCTGTTCCTGCTGGCCGTCATGATCATCATGAGCTTCGTCCGTTTGGACTCGCAGGCTCTGCCCCCAGCTGAGGACTATGCTGCCCCGATGTCCGCTGGCCTCATCCAGGGCTACGCCACCATGGATTCCCTGGCTGCCCTCGCCTTCGGCATTCTCGTCGTTACCTCCCTGCGGTACAAGCGCGTCGGCGAAGGCCCGCGCCTCGTCCGCTCCGTGTCCGCCGCCGCCATCGGTGCCGGCATTCTCCTGGCCCTCGTCTACATCGGTCTGGGAATCATCGGCAAGAACCTGGCTGATGGTCGCTCCTACAAGGATGGCGCGTCACTGCTTGCTGCATCCGCGCATGAGATCATGGGCACCCCCGGCATGTACGCTCTCGGCGCCATCGTTTTCCTGGCTTGCTTGACCACCTCGGTCGGCCTTATCGGCTCGACCTCCGAGTTCTTCAACGAGATTGCCCCCGGCATCTCCTACCACGCGTGGGTGATCATCTTCTCCGTCATCGCACTGGGCATTTCCTCCCTGGGCCTGACCGCCGTGCTGTCCGTCGCCGCCCCGATCATCGGCTTCCTCTACCCGGCGGCCATGACCCTCGTGCTCATCACCCTGGTGGAGCCCCTGTTCGGCCGGAAGCTGTTCTGGACGTACCGCATCTCCCTGTATGTGGCCATCATTTGGGCCGGCCTCATGAGCCTGAATTCCCTCGGCTGGGGTTCTGCTGTCATCGAGCCGCTCATCAGCTGGGCACCGGGTCACTCCAACGACCTCGGCTGGTGGCTCCCGGTTCTGACAGCCGCTATCGTCGGCTTGATCCTGGACTTCACCACCCGTAAGAAGGAAGACATCCAGGTCGGTGTCGCCACCCTCCACGAGGATGAACCCGTGGAGGCAGCGGTTACCGCGTAAACCCCGACTTTTTCTCCCGCCTATACTGACGGCAGGCAGCCCACCGGAATTACTTTCGGTGGGCTTTGTGCTGTCTGAGGCGTGCTCCCAGCGCAGCTACCTTTCCTTCAATTACCCGGATCGTGCGGGCGAAGGTCTCGTCATCGGTTCCTGTCGGATCCGGTATCCCCCAATCCTCGTCGTATCCCCTGCCAATGTATGGGCACCCGTCCATACACCCCATGGAGATAACAATGTCCGGGTTCGGGATCTCCTCGATCGTCTTGCTCTTCTGCCCTGTCAGATCGATGCCGTACAGCTGCTTCATGAGCCGCACCGCGTCCTGGTTGAGGCTTCCGGAAGCGGCGACCCCCGCAGAATAGGCATCGCACACATCAGCCAGGCGGAGCCGCGCGAACGCCTCCGCGATTTGACTCCGGCACGAGTTATGCACACAAATAAACGCGACGCGTGGCCTCGTTCCCACGCCATGCACAGTTCTCACACCATGCTCAGTTCTCACGCGGCTCACCCCCGCTGGAGGTGTTGCTCACACTGGAGGTGCCCCTCGCTTTTTGCCCGGTCGCAAAACAGCCCTTGGTTCTGTTCGCAAACGCCACGAGGGCCAGCATGACGGGCACCTCGGTGAGTACCCCCACGGTCGTTGCCAGAGCTGCCGGGCTGCCCGCGCCAAACAGTGCAACGGCGACGGCTACAGAAAGCTCAAAGAAGTTCGAGGCCCCGATCATTCCCGCCGGTGCAGCAATGTCGAACGGCAGTGCCATGACCCGGGCTCCCGCATACGCAAGACCGAAGATGACGACGGTCTGAATGATGAGGGGGACCGCGATGAGGGCGATATGAACCGGGTGCGCCAGAATCGTCTCCGCCTGGGAGCTGAAGATGATGACCAAGGTTGCCAGCAAACCAATGGTGGTCACGCCGTCGAAGGCCGGCAGGAACGTGTCCGCCAGGTACTTTTCTCCCCTCTTCCGGACGACTACCTGCCTGGTAATTACGCCGGCCACGAGCGGGATCACGACGAACAGGACCACGGAGAGGATGAGGACGGTATAGGGCACGTGCACATCTGTTACCCCGAGGAGGAACGTGACGATGGGTACGAAGGCCACGAGGATGATGAGGTCGTTGGTCGCAACCTGAACAACCGTGTACGCGGGATTCCCCTTGACCAGGCTGCTCCACACAAAAACCATGGCCGTGCACGGCGCGGCGCCAAGCAGAACCGCGCCAGCAAGGTAGTCGGTAGCGAGATCCTTAGGGATGACTGCCGAAAAAACAGTAAAGAGGAAGAAGGCGGTGATGGCATACATCGTGAACGGCTTGACCAACCAGTTGATCACCCACGTGAGGACGAGCCCACCGGGATTCTTCCCTACCGTGCGGACACTGGCGAAGTCCACCTTGATCATCATGGGGTAGATCATGATCCAGATGAGCACGGCGATAGGGATGGAGATCCCTGAAACAGTCAGCCTCCCCAGAGCGTCCGGGACGGCAGGCACGAGAGCACCGAGGGCGACACCTGCAAGCATGCAGAGGAGAACCCACACTGAGAGATATTTGTGGAAGAAGTCCATTAGCAGTCACCTCGGTGGGCCACATGACACAGGCAATCGGGGGTGTCAGAACACACGGCATTGAGCTCTCCTAGCAGCCATGTGAGGTTTTCTCGCCACAACGTGTAGTAGGTGTTTTTGCCGTCTTTTCGCCCCTTCACAATGCCGGCTTCCGTCAACACTTTCATGTCGTAGGACAGCGTCGGCTGGGTGATGTGGAACGCTTCCAATATTTCGCACGCACACAGTTCCCCGCAGGACAACATATCCACAATCTGCAGCCGCTTGGGCTGTGAGAGGGCTGTTATCATGCCGGCGATGCGGGAATAGCGCTCTTCAGGTGCCACTGCCAACCTCCTATATATCGAAACTTTTCAATACGTAGGCTAGCACTCACATAGAATCCCTTCAATACATGTTCGGGGTGGGGGCACTCGACTTTTCAGAGCGGTGACTACTGCCCCTACCCCAGAACCAGCGCAATGACGAGCATGACAGGAAGCGCCGCCAACGTGGTGATGACGGACACATCCCGAGCAAGGTGCGGTGCGGTGTTGTACTGCGAGGAGTACACGAACACGTTTTGCGCGGTGGGCAGCGCCCCCATGAGCCCCGCCGCGATGACACCGGCGGGATCCAGCCCCACAAGCGTAGCAATCCCCACCCCCACTACCGGGTGCAGTATGGACTTGGCCACGCTGAGTCCCGCCGCCTCCCGCCGGGAGACCACCCCCTTTTCCAGGAACGTCGTGGAGGAGAGCGAAACACCGAAGAAGATGAGTGCGAGCCCCACAGCCGCATCGGATAACAGCTGCAGTGGATCAAAGATCACCGAGGGGATCGTCACGCCCGTGAGACTCACCGCGATGCCGATAGCCGCAGCGATGACGATGGGGTTCTTCAGTGGCGCCCACCGGTTGCGGCCGCAGGCGCGCGTGTCGCTGGCGTGCCTGCCCCGGGAAGCGTCGACAAGCAGCAGCGCAAAGGGAGCATACAGTGAGGTCTGAAACACGATGGTGAGGACGGCGGGGTGGGCGTCGGAAAGAATATAGACGGCAAACGGGATGCCGAGGTTCGCCGCATTGACGTAGGACGTGCTCATCCCCGCGAAGATCGCCCGGTCCCAGCGGGTCCGCCCGACGAGCCGGTAGCCCACCGCAACGAGGACAAACATCACCATTTCCGCAGCGACGATGACGAAGAACAGTGGGGAGAAGAGCTCCGCAGGGCGCGTCGTCGCCGTGTGCGTGATGATGAGCGCCGGGGTGGTCACGTAGAAGACGAGGGCGGAGAGAACCTTCTCCGCATGCGACCCAAGGACACCGGTCCGCGCGACAGCGAATCCGGCGACGATAATCAGCGCGACGACAGTAAAACCATGAATAACGTCTCCCACGATGGGCCATTATTGCACTCGTGCGCGAAGCGACAGGAGAAAACGGGGGGAAATATTCAAAAAAACGTGTTTTTAATTGCCGTTCGTTTTACCATGTTCCACATGTTTTCACTCCGGGCGACCGCGAGTGTCCTCACGGGCATCACGATCGCGACTGCGGCAACGGCGTGTAGCGCTGGCTACACGGCGACCCCCACAGCAACAAATCAGCAACAAGACTCCATCGTCGTCGGAACCTCCGGGCCACCTGCGAGCCTGGACTTCACCACCACCGGTGGCGCCGCCATCCCCTCGGCGCTCATGGGCAACGTGTACCAGACCCTCATCCAACTGGATGAAAAGGGCGACATCGTACCCGGCCTTGCCACTAGCTGGGAAATGTCCCCGGACGGCACCGTCTACACATTCCACCTCCGCGACGGCGTGACTTTCTCTACAGGGGAACCCTTCACCGCGGATACCGCAGCGTTTTCCATCACCAACGTGCAGGAAAACTGGACCAACGGAATGAAAAAGGGCATGGACGTGGTCGACCACGTCCGCGTTATTGATCCCCTCACCCTCGAAGTCACCCTGTCTCACCCGTCGAACCAGTGGCTGTGGTCCATGGGCACGCTCATCGGTGCCATGATGCACCCCGACCACGTGGACAAATTAGCAACCGAACCAGTGGGCACCGGCCCCTACACCATTGACAGCTTCGCCGTCGGCCAGTCCGTCGCGCTTAAAGAAAACCCGACCTACTGGGGCGAAAAACCCCACCACTCCCACGCGGTGATTCGCTACTTCGCGGATGCCACAAGTTCCACCAACGCCCTCCTCAGCGGCGACATCGATATTCTCTGGGCCGCGCAGCAACCCGAGCTCGTATCCGGGCTCGTATCCGGTGGCAAGTACAACGTGCAGGTGGGAACCACCAACGGGGAGGTGCTGCTATCGATGAACAACAAGCGCGCCCCGTTCGACGATGTCCGCGTCCGCCAAGCCGTCATGTACGCCATCGACCGCCAAGCGGTCATCGATACCGCATGGGCAGGCTACGGCACGGATACCGGCGGGCAACCAGTTCCCCCCACCGATCCGTGGTACACAGAGAAGAACTACTACCCCTACGATCCGGACAAGGCGCGGGAGCTCATCCGCGCAGCGGGTGCCGAGGGCGCAAAGGTGGAATTCGCTGTCCCCAGCTTCCCCTACGCCATGAGCGCCTCCGAGATCATTGTCAGCCAGCTGCGTGACATCGGACTCGATGCCTACATCGTGGGCACGGAGTTCCCCGCCGTGTGGTTGAACAAGGTCATGGGCCAGGCCGATTACCAGATGTCGCTCATCGCCCACGTGGAGGCCCGCGACATCCCCCACCTGTTTGGTAACCCCGACTACTACCTCGGCTACGACAGCGAAAAACTGCGCGAGCAACTTAGCCTCGCCGACACGGGAACCCCCGAGGAAAACGTGCAGTACATGCGCGATGCGGTGGACACCATCATGCAGGATGCGGCAGCAGATACCGTGTTCAACTTCCCCAATATCGTGGTCACCAAGCCGGGCGTGACGGGCTTTAACCCCAACGTCGTGACGGAGGGCCTGCCTCTGGCGGATATGGAGGCAGACAAGTGATTAGACAGCTCCTCCGCATCGGGGTCCGCTTCGTGGGCACGGTTTTTGCCTCCTCTATCCTCATCTTTTTGGCGCTCCGCGTCGTCCCCGGCGACCCCGCCGAGATTGCCCTCGGCGTGAACGCCACCCCCGAACTCCTCGCCAAAAAGCGCGCGGAACTCGGCACCGACCGGCCGCTTCTCACCCAGTACGTCGACTGGGTCTCCGGCCTGTTCACCGGTGATTTTGGAAAGTCCCTCACCAGTTCGCAGGACATCTCCCCGCTCATCGCCGACCGCCTGCAGGTTTCCCTCATCCTGGTCACCACGGCGCTCATCATTGCGGTAGCCATCGCCGTCCCGCTGGGGATGTGGGCCGCCCTGCGAGCCCGCAAGATCGACGGTGTGCTCATCACGGCTGCCAGCCAGGTAGGTATCGCCATCCCCTCCTTCCTCGCCGCGATCCTGTTGGTGACGGTGTTCTCCGTACAGCTGGGGTGGCTGCCGGCCAACGGCTGGATGCCACCGGGATGGAATTTCGGCGCATTCGTGTCCAGACTCATCCTCCCCGTCCTCGCCCTCGCTGCCGTGCAGGCCGCGATTATCACCCGCTACGTTCGCAACGCCGTCCTCGATATTCTTAACGACGACTTCCTGCGGACGGCGCGCGCCAAAGGCCAGACCCGCTGGCAGGCTCTGGTCAAGGACGGCCTGCGCAACGCCGCCCTTCCTGTCATTACCGTCACCGGCGTGCAGCTGGCCGGCCTCGTGGTCGGCGCGGTTGTCATCGAGCGCGTCTTCGCCATCCCCGGCCTCGGCGCATTCCTGTTGGATTCCGTGACCAACCGCGACCTCCCCGCCGTCCAGTCCGCTGTCCTTGTCCTCGTCGTGTTCACGCTGGCTATTAACACCATCGTGGACCTCTGCTACACCATCATTGACCCCCGCGTGAGGAGGGTCCGCGCATGAAAAAACTCCAGCTTTACCTCGGCTCCGGCCTCGTCATCATCGTCGTCGCCGTCGCCCTTATCTCACTGGTGTGGACGCCCTACGACCCGATCCAGGCGTTCCCCCACTCCGCCTTGGAGGGCCCCTCGTGGGAACACCTCATGGGAACCGACCGCTACGGGCGCGACATCCTGTCGCGCATCATGGCCGGAAGCCAGATCACCCTCTTTGTCGGCTTTGTCGCCGTCACCATCGGCATGCTCGTCGGGGTGCCGCTCGGCATCATTGCCGGGATGAACAGGGATAGCGTCATCGAGCAGCTGATCATCCGCGGCGCGGATATTCTGCTCGCCTTCCCCGCCCTGCTCATGGCGATTATCGCCGGTGCGATGGTGGGTGCGAGCACGGGCTCGGCTATGGTGGCCATTGGCATTGCTTCCATCCCCGCCTTCATTCGCGTCTCCCGCGCGGGCACGCTGCGTGTGGTGACGGCCCCGTATATGGAGGCCGCCACGCTCGCGGGCAAGGGGGGAGTATCCAAGGCTGTGCACCACGTGCTCCCGAACATCGCTGGCCTCGTCATCGTCCAGGCCTCCATCGTATTTGCGCTGGCGATCCTCGCCGAGGCGGCCCTCAGCTTCCTCGGGCTCGGCACTCCCCCGCCAGATCCATCGTGGGGACGCATGCTGCAGGGGGCGCAGTCCTTCCTGTCCACCCAGCCGCTTTTGGTGGTGTGGCCCGGCATGGCTATTGCCCTCACGGTTTTGGGCTTCAACCTGCTAGGTGATGCCCTCCGCGACATCCTTGATCCGACAACGGGAGCAAACCGATGAGTCTTCTTAACGTTTCCCACCTCACCGTCTCCACCGCCTCCGGCCGTGACCTGGTCAAGGAAATCACGTTCGCGCTGGATGTCGGCGAAAAGCTCGGCATCATCGGCGAGTCCGGTTCCGGCAAGACGCTCACGTCCTACGCCATCCTCGGCCTCCTCGCTGAAAATCTCCACGCCACCGGCTCCGCCACCTTTGCGGAGCGGGAGCTTATCGGCGCGCCGGAAAAGGAGGTTGCCCCTCTACGTGGTGACCGCATCTCGATCGTCTTCCAGGAGCCGTTGACCGCGCTGAACCCCCTGAAGCGCGTGGGCAAACAGGTAGACGAGGTGATGCTTCTGCACGGCACGGCGGACAAGGCCACTGCCGCCCAGCGCACCAAGGACCTGTTTGCGGAGTGCTCCCTGCCGGAACGCGCCTATGAGGCGTTCCCACATGAGCTTTCCGGTGGCCAGCGGCAGCGGGCGCTGATCGCCATGGCTGTGGCGAACAACCCGGATCTTCTCATTTGCGACGAGCCAACGACGGCCCTCGATGTTACTGTGCAGCAGCAGATCGTGGACCTTATCTCGCGGTTGACGGAACAGCGTGGCACGGCTGTGCTGTTCATTTCGCACGACATCGGCCTCGTTTCCCACGTGTGCGATTCCCTCATCGTGATGAAGGATGGGCATCTTGTGGAAAAGGGCGCTACGTCGACTCTCATCAGTTCTCCCGCGCACCCCTACACTGCCGGGCTCGTTGCGGCGACGGATCTCACCGCCCGCGACGAAAACGGCGAGTTCTACACGGTCTCCACGGCGGACACGTACGTCCCCGGTGTGAAGAAGGGCGTATCGGCAGCCCCGACGGAAACAGCAACGGCGGTTACAGAAACAGCAGAAACAGAATCAGCAGAAGCAGAAACAGCGGCGAGCACACACGGCCCTGCCCCGATTATCGTTGCTGAAAACGTGTCCAAGGTGTTCACCTCTAAGAAGCTCTTCCACCCGGCAGTAGAAAACACGGCATTGTCCGATGTTTCGCTCACTGTGACGCAGGGGATGCAGCTCGGCATCGTGGGCGAATCCGGCTCGGGCAAGTCGACGTTCCTGCGTCTCCTCTCCGGCCTCATTACGCCTACCAGTGGCACCATCACCCTGCACGGGAAACCGGTCGATCCGCGCACCGTGGGCAGGAGCGTGCAGATGGTATTCCAGGATCCACGTGGCTCGCTCGACCCCCGGATGACGGTGGGGCGTTCGATTGCAGAGCCGGGAGACGTGTCCCGCGCTCGTGTGGAGGAGGTGTTAGCGGAGGTGGGTCTCGATCCGTCGGCCGCCGACAAGTATCCGCACGAGTTTTCGGGTGGCCAGCGCCAGCGCATCTCTATCGCTCGCGCGCTGTCCGTGCATCCGGAGGTTTTGCTTGCCGACGAGGCGGTTTCTGCCCTCGACGTGTCCGTGCGCGCCCAGATCCTGAACCTGCTCCAGCGTCTGTCGCGGGAGTACGGCCTGACCACGGTGTTTGTCTCCCACGATCTGGGTGTCATTCACGAGATCTGCTCGGATGTGGCCGTCTTCCAGGGTGGCCGCATCGTGGAACGCGGTTCCTCCGATGCCGTGTACACGAACCCCCAGCACGCGTACACGCAGCAGCTCTTGGATTCCCGGCTGACGCTCACCACATCGTAGGGGCTACCGCCTGTCTAGCTACGGGGCCAACAGGCTCCGTGCGAGCTGGGAGACATCTGCGGGCCAGTATTCCTCCGGCCGTGGGCGCAGGGTACCGGGGTAGGCCTTGCAGGTGTCGATAGTTTCCCGCCACCGTGCGGGGATCGCCTCGGCACCGTAAAGGCCACCCAGCAGCGCGCCGCAGATGGCGGCGTTTGTGTCGGTATCGCCACCCTGCCTCACCGTTCGGACGAGGGACTCTTCAATGCTGTCGCCGTGCGCGAGCTCGTACACGGCGTTGGTGAACGCGATGGTGACCCAGCCCATCTGCTGGACGAAGTCCGTCGGCGGTGCCTGCAGCCCGCGCTCAACCAGGTCTTCTACTTCTGGGGAGCCATACTCGCGCGCGACGGATTGGAGGGTGTCCACCGCCGCATCGCGGGTGAGGCCCTCGCGCACGATCCGCGTGAGGGTGAGAACGTAGGTGGCGTTCACCGCCGTGCACAGCGGGTTGATGTGCGTAATTTTCGCGTCTTCCGTGGCGGCCTCGGCGATCGATCCGTCGGCATCTGCCGGGCGGCCCGCGCCGAAGACGGCGAGCGGTGAAATCCGCATGAGGGCGCCGTTGGCCTGCGAATCCGGGCTCATATAGCCACCGGTGAGTGCAGCCCGGCACGTCTGCCCCACGGAGAAGGGTTCCGAGCGCATCCAGCGTTCGTAGGCACCACGAATATCGTCGAGATCGAAAGAGCCGAGGGAGACGAGCGACCGCGCGAGTGCCAGCGCCATTTCCGAGTCGTCAGTTGGCTGGCCTGCGAGGAGACCGTGGGGCCCGCCGTCGACAAGCTCCCGAACCCCATCCGGATAGTCAGCCTCAATCTCGTGCGGGGACATCCACTCCACGAGTGAGCCGAGGGAGTCCCCGATGAATTGGCCGTACAGCACCCCCTGTGCACGGTCTAAAAGAGCGTCGTTAGCGTCATTCTTGTCGGCGGGAATCATGACTACTGTCCTCACTGCCGGGCCACACACGATCACCGGCGATCAATGGAAGTGGTTTCTTTCCCCCAATCTACCGTTTTGCCTGGAAAGTGCGGTAGCTTATCTGCTTCTGCAGGTGCTAGCTGGAATATGGTCCCCAATATTCCGACATGATGTCGATGACGTGCTCCTGGTCTACCGAGAATTGGGTGTCCAAGGCCTGCAGGATATTGTCGTCCCGATGTTGTGCTGCGGCCGCTGCAGCAACCTGGGGATCCACCGTGTGAACTGTGGGCACACGACGGGGCATGAAATACGCTTCCATTGTTATCTCCAAGTACTCGAAGGGGTGCGGACACCCACTGGCCGTAAACAACGTACGCGTTTCAGCCTACCCCACTGACCCGACTCGCACGACGGGACGACGAGAACCTCGCACCTGTGTCAACCCGCCACAGCCACATGCACCCCCTCACACCACATAGTGAGACACATCACGGCACCCGCCTCCTCTTCCCCGCACACACCCCACTTCCTTCACGTGCAGGAATAAACGTTGTCATGCAGGATCACGGGCACAAAACTAACGTTGGCCGTGCATCCACGTGTCCGCCCCCTAACCCCAAACAGGGGACGCTACACTTTCGTAACTTACGGTTTCGTAGGTAAAGTTTTAGTCATCACCAAGCCGTCAAACAAAACCACATGAAAGGGAGACTTATCATGGCTTTTCACCCCACCTCAACACTTTCCCCCGAGGTGCACAAGGAGTCCTGGGAAAAACTCGGCAATGAGCACTTCGACCTCGTCATCATTGGCGGTGGCTCCGTTGGTGCCGGCGCCGCACTCGACGCTGCAACGCGCGGTCTGAATGTCGCCGTGATCGAGGCTCGCGATTTCGCCGCCGGCACCAGCTCCAGGAGCTCCAAGATGTTCCACGGTGGCCTGCGCTACCTCGCCATGTTCGACTTCGCCCTCGTCGCCGAATCCCTGCACGAGCGCGAGCTGTCCATGTCCGCCCTCGCTCCCCACCTGGTCACCCCGCTGCGTTTCCTCTTCCCGCTGACCCACCCCGTGTGGGAACGCGTCATGATGTTCTGCGGCTTCGCCCTCTACGACCTCATGGGCGGCGCGAAGACCGTGCCATTCCAGAAGCACCTCTCCCGCAAGGGTGCCCTGCGCCTGGCTCCGGGTCTGAAGAAGGATGCCCTCGTCGGTGGCGTGCGCTACTTCGACACCCTTGTCGACGACGCCCGCCACACGATGACCGTCCTGCGCACCGCCGCCCACTACGGCGCGACGGTCCGCAACTCCACCCAGGTCACTGGCTTTGAGAAGGACGGCGACCGCGTCACCGGCGTCCACGTCCAGGATTCCGACACCGGCGACACGACGACCATCCACGCAGACGCCTTCATCAACGCCACCGGCGTGTGGACCAACGAGATCCAGGAGCTTGCCGACGTGGATGCCAAGTTCACCGTCCACGCATCCAAGGGTGTCCACATTGTGATCCCGAAGGACCGTTTTGAGGGAGACGCCGCCATTTGCTTCGTCACCGAGAAGTCCGTGCTCTTCGTGATCCCGTGGGGCAACTACTGGATCGTCGGCACCACGGACACCGACTGGGACATGGATCGCGCTGACCCGGCCCCGACGGCAACGGATATCAACTACATCCTCGACGAGCTCAACTCCCGCGTCTCTCGCCAGATCACCCACGACGATATTGTCGGCGTGTACTCCGGCCTGCGCCCGCTGCTCGCCGGCAAGTCCGACACCACGACGAACCTGTCCCGCAACCACGCGGTCGCCCGCGTTGCCCCGGGTCTCGTCTCCGTCGCTGGCGGTAAGTACACCACCTACCGCGTCATCGGCAAGGACGCCGTGGACAAGGCCGCCGAGGACATCAAGATCCGCGTCCCCGAGTCCGTCACGGATCACACGCCGATTCTCGGCGCCGACGGTTTCCAGGCCCTGAAGAACTCGCTGCCGGCCCTGGCCAAGCGCCTCGGTGTGTCCGAGAAGGTCGCCGACCACCTCATCCACCGCTATGGTTCGCTTGTCGACGATGTTGTGGCCGCCGACCCGGACGGCCTGAAGCCGATCCCCGGCGCGCCCGACTACCTCGAGGCAGAGGTGCGCTACGGCGTCACCCACGAGGGCGCACAGCACCTCGAGGACATCCTCGCCCGCCGCACGCGCATCACGATGGAGTACGACCACCGTGGCATCGACTCTGCGGAGGCCGTGGCTGACATCATCGCCCCACTACTTGGCTGGGATGACGAGACCAAGCGGGCCGAGATTGAGTCCTTCACCTCCCGCATGAAGGGTCAGCTCGCCGCCGAGAAGGAGCTTACCGATGCGGCTGCGAATGCCCGTTTGGAAGAAGTCTCCGATCCGCGCACTCACCTCGATGAGTCGCAGGACGAACAGTAAAACTACATAACGCCGAAGACCCCGCCATGTGCGGGGTTTTCACCTATTCAGAGCAAAACCCACATAAACACAGATAACTGGGCAATAACCCAACAACAAGAAAGTCCGATTATGGAATTAACCCCCCTATCTGCATTCGGTTGGGAGTTTTTTGGCACCGCCATGCTCCTCCTGTTTGGCAACGGTGTCTGTGCCGCTGTCAACCTTCGCACATCGGCCGCTAAAGGAACCGGCTGGCTCATGATCGCCTTCGGGTGGGGCCTCGGCGTGTTCATCGGTGCGTCGATCGCCGACCCCACGGGCGGCCACCTCAACCCGGCAGTGACGATCTGGGCAGCGATCGCCGGGAACCTGTCTTGGTCGCTGGCCCCCGCCTACATCGCCGGCCAGATGCTCGGCGCCATGGTCGGCGCCGGTGCCGCCTACCTCGCTTACAAGCAGCTGTTTGATCACCACGATGAGGCCATCCCCGGCGGGATCTTCTTCACCCGGCCCGCACATCCGCACAACGGCTGGAACTGCGTGACCGAGTTCATTGGCACCTTCGCGCTGTTGGCCTTCATCGCCTTCGGCCCGTCCGGCGGAGAGCTCGGCCCGCTGAGCTACTTCGGTGTCGCCTTCATCATCGTCGCCATCGGCCTCTCGGTTGGTACGCCCACCGGGTACGCCATTAACCCGGTCCGCGATCTCGGCCCGCGCCTCATGTATGCCTTCGTTCTACCCTTTAAGAACAAGGAATCCGCGTCATGGAATTACGCCTGGGTTCCGATCATCGGACCGCTGCTGGCGGCTGTTGCCGTCGGTCTACTGTCACTCGCCGTCTAACCAGCACTCCCGCACTCCCGAACTACAGATATTTCAATATCTCTCACCCACATAAAAGAAAGGTTTTACCGCTATGGGACGCAAGAAGTTCATCGCCGCACTCGATGCCGGCACCACCTCCACCCGCTGCATCCTGTTCGACCACGAAGGCACCGTCTGTTCCACCGGCCAGTATGAGCATGATCAGATCATGCCCGAGGCTGGATGGGTGGAGCACGACCCGATGAAGCTGTGGCAAAACGCCCGCCGCGCTATGGGGCGCGCCCTCACCGATATCGATGCCGATACCTCCGATGTGGTCGCACTGGGCATTACCAACCAGCGCGAGACCACCGTTGTCTGGGATAAGAACACGGGCGAGCCCGTGTACAACGCTATCGTCTGGCAGGACACTCGCACCTCGGCGATCTGCAAGGAGCTCGCCGGCGATGAGGGGATTGACCGGTGGCGCAAGAAGACGGGTCTCCGCATTACTTCCTACCCCGCTGGTCCGAAGATCACGTGGATCCTGGACAACGTCGAGGGTGCCCGCGAGCGCGCAGAAAAGGGCGATCTCATCTTCGGTACAGTCGATTCCTGGCTCATCTGGAACCTCACCGGCGGCGCCGAGGGCAACGCCGAGCATGTCACGGACGTGACCAACGCGTCCCGCACCCTGCTCATGGATCTCGAAACCCTGCAGTGGGATGAGGAGCTCTGCGCCGCCATGGATATCCCTATGTCCATGCTGCCGGAGATCCGCCCCTCGGTGGGCGATTTTGGGCGCACCCGTGATGTGGGTCCGCTCGCCGATGTTCCGATCCGTGGTGTCCTCGGTGACCAGCAGGCCGCAACCTTCGGCCAGGCGTGCTTCCAGCCCGGCGACACCAAGAACACGTACGGCACGGGCCTGTTCATGCTACAGAACACGGGCAATAAGGCGACGTGGTCCGACAACGGCCTCATCACCACCGTCTGTTACCAGATCGAAAACCAAAAGCCCGTGTACGCCCTCGAGGGTTCCGTGGCCATCGGAGGTTCCCTCGTCCAGTGGCTGCGCGATCAGCTGGCAATAACTCCGAACGCCGCAGCGATCGAGTCGATGGCCCGCGAGGTTGACGATAACGGCGGTGTCTACATCGTCCCCGCGTTCTCCGGACTGTTCGCACCCCGCTGGCGCGACGACGCGCGCGGTGCCATCGTCGGACTCACCCGCTTCTCCAACCGCAACCACTTCGCCCGCGCCGTGCTCGAGGCGACGGCCTACCAGACACGCGAGGTCCTCGACGCGATGGTCGCCGATTCCGGCGTCGAGATCACCCGCCTGAAGGTCGACGGCGGCATGGTCAAGAACGAGCTGCTCATGCAGTTCCAGGCCGATATCCTTGGCACCGAGGTCGTTCGCCCGAAGGTGACGGAGACGACCGCCCTCGGCGCCGCCTACGCCGCCGGCCTGGCCATTGGTTTCTGGGATTCCCTCGAGCAGTTGAAGACGCAGGTGGACATCGACAAGGTGTGGGAGCCGCAGATGGAAAAGGAGAAAGTGGACAAGCTCTACCACGACTGGAACCGCGCTGTGGAGCGCACCTACGGCTGGGTGGAGTAACTGAGCTCCCCCGGCTAAACCCCAGATGCATTACCCCGGACGGTGCCCCGGACACTGTGATGTGCGATCGGTTCCCTGAAGCCGTGAGCAGGTCCCCGTGCCCGGGGTCTTCTGTTTCCTCAGACACCAGGCGGTATGGTGTTGCCTATGAATCCGCGTCTGACAGTCATCGGTTCTATTAACGCCGACCTCACCGTACATGCCACCCGCCACCCGGCTCCTGGACAAACTGTCCTCGGCACAGGCGGCGATATTTCTGCCGGCGGCAAGGGGGCCAACCAGGCCGTGGCCGCTTCTTTGCAGGGGGCGAACGTGCGCATGGTGGGTGCCGTGGGCAAGGATCCGTATGCGGAATCCGCCCTCACGAATCTGAAATCCTCCGATGTCTCCCTCGCCGACGTTGAATTCCTCGAGGGGCACACCGGCCTCGCCCTCATTACCGTCTCCGAGTCCGGGGAGAATACCATCGTCGTCGTGCCCGGGGCGAACTCCGCTATGGACGCGGAGCGCGTCGAAGCCCACGCCGAGACAATCGCGGAAAGCGACATGATCTTGTTGCAGGGCGAGATCCCGGCCAGTGGTTTTTCGGCCGCCATTGCCCACGCCACCGGCCGTGTCGTCATCAACTTGGCCCCCGTCATTGAGGTCAACCGCGAGGATCTCCTCCGCGCCAACCCCCTCATCGCCAACGAGCACGAGGCCGGGGAAATCCTCACTCTCCTTGGCCTCCCCTCCCAGGCCACCCCCGAGGAGCAAGCCACCACCCTGCGCGCCGCCGGTTTCGCCTCCGTCATCATTACCCTCGGTGCCCACGGGTCTATTGTCAGCGACGCGTCTGAAACGACGCACATTCCGGCCGTCGCCGTCGAACCGGTGGAGACCACCGGCGCGGGAGACGCGTACGTGGGCACGGTCGCCGCGAAGCTGCTGGCCGGTGAGGGCCTTGTCGACGCTGCCCGCCACGCCACCCGTGTCGCCGCCTTCGCCGTCACCCACCGTGGCGCGCAGGCAAGCTACCCCGACATGGCCGACACCCTTCCCGGCGAGGTACCCCCGCGGGGCTAACACAAACTTAGGCTACCCTTCATTTTACTGTTTACCTTTTCCATTCTTATGTAAAATTGCTCTTGTCTCACAGACGGGCACGACACCTCCGTTCGTGCCCCTGCACGTCAAGTAAAGGAATGTCTATGACTATCGATAACAAGCTCCTCACTGCAATCAACGAGCAGGTCAACGCTGAGTTCCAGGCTGCCCTCATCTACCAGCAGCTGTCGTACGAGATGGACGCTCTCTCCCTCCCGGGCCTCTGCGACTGGTTTGCTTCCCATGCCGTTGAGGAGCAGAGCCACGCAGCAAAGTTTGCGCAGCACCTCCTGGACCGCAGCGAGAAGGTTGCCCTCCACACCATCGAGGTTCCCTCGCTGACTATTAACAGCGCGCTGGATGCTTTCAAGGCAGCCTACGACCACGAGAAGAAGGTCTCGGCGATGATCCGCGACCTCGCACTCATCGCTGACGAGGTGAAGGATCTTGATTCCCGCTCCCTCATTAACTTCTTCCTCGACGAGCAGATCGAGGAGGAGGCAACCGTCTCCGAGATCGTCGACCAGCTCGAACTCGTCGGTTCCGACGGCTCCGGCATCCTCCGCATCGATGCCCGCCTCGGTGGGGAATCCACCAGCGAAGAGGCCTAACTTCGCTTGCTAGTGGCAAAAAGGGAACGCGCTTCGCGTTCCCTTTTTCTCTTTCTCCGCGCGCACGCTTGCTACACTGGCGAAACAACTATTTTCTACTTTTGTAAGTGAGCGCGTCTATGCCCACCTCCTCCGGTCGCTCGGAAAATCCCGACCGTAAAGACTTCTCCCAATACCCCCACGGCCTCCACCCCGCCCTCGTACCGGGGATCAGCGTCGACGATCAGCGCAACGCCTTCGGCGTGGACAAGGTTGTCGCCGGTGTCACCGGCATCCTGATCATTGCCTTCATCATCTGGGGTGTCCTCAGCCCCGCCTCCGTTGCCAGCGTGGCGGCGACGGCGTTCGGCTGGGCGATGCGCAATGTAGGCTGGCTCCTCAACGCCGTCTGCGGCCTCGGCATAGTGCTCATGGCCTACCTCGCGTGTTCCCGCTACGGCAAGATCAAGCTCGGCCGCGACGACGAGGAGCCGGAGTTTTCACGTTTTTCCTGGGTGGCGATGATGTTCGGCGCCGGCATCGGCGTAGGAATTTTCTTCTTCGGCCCCTCCGAGCCACTATCCCACTACATCACCCCTCCCCCGGAAACGGTCTCCCCGGAAACGCCGGCTGCCCTGCACATGGCGATGGCACAGTCCCACTTTCACTGGGGTCTCGCCCCGTGGGCGCTCTACGCCTTCGTCGGCGCGGCGATGGCCTACTCCTGTTTCCGGCGCGGTCGCGTCTCTTTGATCTCGTCCACATTCCACTCGCTCTTTGGCGAGTCCCCCGCCGGCAGCATCGCCGGGCGGGTGGTCGATATCTTTGCCATCTGGGCAACGCTCTTCGGAACTGCCGCCTCCCTCGGGATCTCCGCCATCCAGCTCGGCGAAGGCTACACGATCATCTCCGGCGCAGGCGAGGTAACAAACACGATCCTCATCGCGATCCTCACCGTGTTGACGGTGTGCTTCATCATTTCGGCGGTTTCCGGCGTGTCCAAGGGCATCCGCTATCTGTCCAACGCGAACATTACCCTCACTCTCGGACTCATCGTCTTCGTGTTCCTCACCGGCCCCACGTTGTTCCTCCTCAACCTCATCCCCTCCGGCACGCTCATGTATGTGGATGAGCTGCTCCCGATGCTCAGCAGGTCGCTGTCCTGGGGCGAGGACACGCTACAATTCCAGGCCTCCTGGACCGCCTTCTACTGGGCGTGGTGGATCGCCTGGACGCCGTTTGTGGGAATGTTCGTCGCCCGCATCTCCCGCGGTCGCACCATCCGTGAGTTCACTATCGTCGCCACGCTCGTGCCCACGGCGATTCTCATCTTCGCTTTCACGGTCTTCGGTGGCACCTCCATCAGTTTCCGCCGCGAGGGAAATTCGCTTTTCGACGGCTCCCACTCCGGCGAGCAGGTTTTGTTCGCCCTCTTTGGGGAGCTCCCCCTCCACCAGATCACGCCGTTCATTCTCATGGTCGTGCTGGCGATCTTCTTCATCACCTCGGCGGACAGCGCCTCGGTGGTGATGGGGACGATGAGCACCAAGGGCAACCCCGCACCGCCGAAACCAATCGTCGTTTTCTGGGGCCTGTGCATGATGGGAATCGCCGTGGTCATGCTCCTCGCCGGAGGCGAGGAGGCGCTCAGCGGACTGCAGTCCCTCATCATCCTCATGGCCCTCCCGTTCTCTGCGATCCTCATTGTCATGATGGTCGCCTTCCTCATGGATCTCCGTAAGGATCCCGCTGCCATCCGCTCCGACTACGCAAAAACGGCGGTGGCTAACGCCGTCCGCCGTGGTGTTGAGGAGCATGGAGATGATTTTGAGTTGTCTATTCAGTCAGCCCGCGACGGACGCGGCGCCGGGGCCGATTTCGACTCCGCCGCTTCCAGCGTCACGGACTGGTACCAGCGGACGAACGAGGCAGGCGAACCCGTCGACTACGACTTCTCCACCGACACGTGGGCCGACGGGTACGAGGACTCCTCATCCGACGAGTAGCGCCCGCCGCTGAGCTGCTACTTCCTCACCGTGATTTGCCAGCCGGCGTCGCCGACCTCGTGGAAGTCAGTGACCTCATAACCCTCGTCGGCCGCCCACCGCGGGATGGATTCCGTAGCCTGCGTGCAATCGAAATCGATGCGGAGGCACTCTCCGGGCTCCAGTTCATTCATCGCCTGTTTCGCGTCGATAAGCGGGAAGGGGCAGACCGAGCCGAGCGTATCCAGAGCGAAGACCGCAGGTGCTACCTCCCTCAGTTCCGTCGCCGTGGCGACGGCCACAGCCGAACCGCCGAGGACAGGAGCGTTGAGATTGAAGGTACCTACGTGCTCGCCCTCAGACGTGGCAGGCACTGCCGGAGCAGCTGACTTCGTCGGCTTGAGCCAGATCTTTGCCGCCGTGAATACACCCGTGGCGATGGCCAGCAGCGCGACCCATCCCTGGTAGGTGAACAAGCTGGTCTGCACCATGCCGTTGCCCACCGTGCAGCCACCGGCCCACGCGGCACCAATACCCATGAGCGCGCCACCGACAATGGACTTCACCGTCTGCGTGGCATCCGGGACCCGCACCCGGAACTCACCGGTCGCCTTCGCTGCAATGAAGGAACCGACAAGAATCCCCAGCACGAGCATGACTCCCCAGTCCACACGGCCACTATCTCCGGTGACAATGAACTTGGTCAGGTTCGCCGTGGGGCTCGTAATGCCAAGACCATCATTGCGGCCGGCAGCGGCGGAAAGCGGCCAGGCAATAACGCCGAGGATGCCCACGAGCACGCCTGCAGTGTACAGGTGAAGCGGCTTCTTCCAGCCCCGCTGCAGGGAGACGGGTGTGGACTCGTTCTGCAGAAAGTACACGGCTAGTCCTGCGGTCAACGCGGCAAACGGGATTGCGAGCCACCACACGGACAGGCCCAGCGAACCGTGGATCGTGGTGAGGTTCACAGTCTTGTCGCGCAACCACGAATTAAGACCGCCGAGGGCACCGGCCTTCATCGCGGCGGCTGACAGCCCGTAGAACAGGAGCGCGAACCAGCTACCAACCAAGCCCTCACCGGAGCGGTACCACGTACCCGAGGCACAGCCACCGGCAAGGACAATGCCAATCCCGAAGACAAAGCCGCCGATAACCACGGCGTAGGGCGCGAAGGGGTCGTATTCCGGCTGAATAACGCCGGCTGCGGTTAACCCCGCGATACCCACAGCGTGGATGGCGATCACGATGAGTAGTGCCGTGAACGGGCGCCACGTGTGTGCGAGGGAAATATCGCGCAGCATGCCTGTGACGCAGAATCTGCCCCGTTGCATGACAATGCCCAGCACAATGCCGAGCGCTATTCCGGTGATAATCACTGTGTCCTCAATTCCAAAATGAACCGTATTGTCTATTTTTTCTGAACCGCCGGGTTCATTTGTAGCATAAAATTTACCCCACGCCAATACCCCGCCTCGCGCACACACCCTTTACAATTGGCAGTCAGATATGTCCTCGGAGAAAGGCCCGCACGTGAACAACCGCCGCATCGCCCGCGCTGTCGCCCTGACCACTGTCACCGCATGCACCCTCACCGCCACCGTTGCCCCAGCAGCGCCGGCGAGTGCCACCCAGATCGGGATCCCCGGACTCCCTCCCATCGAGCTACCCAATCTCCCGGCACCGCAGGTCAACACGAACTTTGACCCCAACATCGCTGCACAGGTCGCCGTTGCCATTGCCTCCATCTCATCCGGGCTCATGGCACTGATCGCATTTGCTGACCAGTGGGAGGGCCGCCCCGAGCCCACAAGCGAGTACCTGTCCTCCCTCATGTCCTCGGATATCTCCTTCCAATCCAAGAACGAGCAGCAGCTCTTCCTGCTCATCAACAAAGAGCGAGAGGCCAGGGGATTAAAACCGCTGACATGGGACAACAAACAACTCCACGCCGCCCGGGATTCGGCCGTCTACCAGGCCAAGCAGAAGCGCCTGATCCGCGCCAGCGACCTTGCCTCGACGGAAATCGAAATCTCCAGCACCTCTGACTCGCTGTGGGCTCCCACGTCCTACCGCGAGTGGAGCGACAACACGCCGAGCAAGAAGATGATCTTCGAACCCACACTGCAGTCCGGAGCCATCGCCTTCTATAAGCACAACGACGAGGGAAAGTGGTACGTTGTTTTCCGCGCATCCACCGAACCTGCGGAGAAGCCGGCCATCATCACTGTCGATCCATTGACCGAGGAAGAAATCTCCGCTGCAGCGAGCTCCTAGCTCCACTAGGCTAGCGGAGTGTACACCCGATCCCTACCGAGGAACATGATGAAACGACACCCCCTAGCCATCGCCTGCGCCACTGCTCTCGCCGCGACCCTCACCGTCGCACCGGCAGCGAGCGCTGCCACCATTGCTATCCCCCAACCATTGGTCGATCTCGCCCTCCGCATTCCCGGGTCCTCAGATCTCCTGTTCCAGATCACCAACGGTTCCGTTCAGCTCCTCAACGCCCCCGGCGCGCCCGCCCCGGCGCTGACCAACCAGCAGCTTTCTGATGCTCAGCGCTCGATCTTTGACAAGCTAAACGCGGAGCGCACCAGCCACGGCCTTGCCCCCGTCGCATGGAACGAGGGGCTTGCCAACGATGCTCGCGCACACTCCCAGTGGATGGCCTCCCACAACGCGTTCCGGCACGCCGTGATGCGACCGGGCGAATCAGAGAACATCTTCTGGACATCCGCCAACAACCCCGGCGGTGCCGCCGAGAGTTGGAAGAACTCCCCCGGTCACTATGCCAACATGATGCACCCAAGCGCACGGGAGGTCGGAATCGGATTTGCCCCCGACGGAAACGGCGGGTGGTACGCTACAGAGAAGTTCTGGAACTAAAAAGAAACGTTAAAGAAAGGTATTCCCCATGGGCATTTTCAACAAGGACGATCTCATCGAAAAGGCCTCCGACGCTGGCCTGGACAAGCTGGAGCAAATCGCCACCGAGAAGCTCGGTGCGGACAAGGCCGATCAGATCCGCCAGGCCCGCGATGCCGCTGACGAGCGCATCGGCAACCGTGGTGCAGACCGTGAGCAACAGCAGCCCGCCCCCGAGGCACCTGCAGAGGGCGAGCAGCAGTAATCTATTTCACCGGATCGGGTAGGCCGATTCCAGGTGTGGTGGTCTCCGTTGTGGGGGCCACCTTTTCTGTTGATAGGGGCTCTGTCGGAGGGTAGTCGCTCGTGCCCGTGCTGCAGCCTGCGACGGTGAGGCCCGTGGCGATGGCCACGGCCACTACTGCTCTACTTCTCATCTTCGTCCGTGGACAGAGCTGCAACGAAGGCCTCCTGTGGCACAGATACGGAGCCGATAGACTTCATCCTCTTCTTACCGGCCTTCTGCTTTTCCAGGAGCTTCCTCTTGCGGGAGACGTCGCCGCCGTAGCACTTACTGAGCACGTCCTTCCGCAGCGCGCGGATGTTCTCACGGGCAATGATCTTGGAGCCGATTGCCGCCTGCACGGGCACCTCAAACTGCTGGCGGGGAATGAGCTTGCGCAGCTTCACCGTCATCTTGTTGCCGTACCACTGCGCGTTATCCCGGTGGACGATCGCGCTGAACGCGTCGACGGCCTTACCCTGCAGCAGGATGTCCACCTTCACGAGGTCAGCCTGCTGTTCCCCTGCCTCCTCGTAGTTCAGCGAGGCATAGCCACGCGTACGCGATTTCAGGGAATCGAAGAAGTCAAAGATGATCTCGCCGAGTGGCATGGTGTAGTCCAGCTCAACGCGGTCTTCGGACAGGTAATTCATGGACTTCATCTGACCGCGCTTGGATTGACATAGCTCCATGACGGGGCCCACAAATTCACTGGGAACGATGATGGTGGAATCCACGATCGGCTCCCACACCTCACGGTTCTTGCCCTCGGGCCAGTCTGACGGGTTGTGGACGATCTTTTCACTGCCGTCCTCCGTCACCACGCGGTAGTTCACACTCGGGGCGGTCGAGATGAGTTCGAGTCCAGCCTCTCGCTCCAGGCGGGTACGGGTGATCTCCATGTGCAGGAGCCCCAGGAATCCGCAGCGGAAGCCGAACCCCAGAGCCACGGAGGTCTCCGGCTCGTAGGTCAGGGCTGCGTCGTTGAGCTGCAGCTTCTCCAGCGCGTCACGAAGGTCGGGGTATTCCGCCTGGGAAATCGGGAAAAGCCCCGAGTACACCATCGGCTTGGGGTCTTCGTAGCCCTTGAGTGGTTCCTCTGCACCACCGACTGTCCACGTGACGGTATCGCCCACTTTGGACTGGCGAACATCCTTCACGCCGGTGATGAGATAGCCCACCTCGCCGGGGCCAAGCCCCTTGCAGGGCTTCGGTGTCGGCGAGACAATGCCGATTTCCAACAATTCGTGGGTTGCACCGGTGGACATCATCTTCAGTTTCTGGCGCGGTTCCAACTTGCCATCTATCACACGGACATAGGTGACCACACCACGGTAGGTGTCATAGACAGAGTCAAAAATAAGCGCTCGTGCAGGGGCATCGGCTCCGTGCTCGCTCGTCGGAGCGGGCACAAGGTCACACACGCGGTCAAGGAGTTCCTCAACACCCTCACCCGTCTTGCCCGATACCCGCAGCACGTCCTCTGAGTCACCACCGATGATCTGGGCGATTTCCTCCGCGTACTTGTCCGGGTCGGCGGCGGGGAGGTCAATCTTGTTCAAGACCGGGATGATCTCAAGATCATTTTCCATGGCCATGTAGAGATTGGCGAGCGTCTGCGCCTCGATGCCCTGGGCAGCGTCGACAAGCAAAATTGCCCCCTCGCACGCCTCGAGCGCGCGGGACACCTCGTAGGAGAAGTCGACGTGGCCGGGCGTATCGATGAGGTGCATGACGATGTTCTCGCCCTCGTGCTCACCGCTGCGGGGCACCCACGGCAGGCGAACGTTCTGCGCTTTAATGGTGATCCCGCGCTCGCGCTCGATGTCCATGTTGTCCAGGTACTGGTCGCGCATATCTCGCTGCTCCACCACTCCGGTGAGCTGCAAAATGCGATCCGCAAGGGTGGATTTCCCGTGGTCGATATGCGCAATGATGCAGAAGTTTCTGATGTTTTTCGGGTTCGAAAAAGTTCCCTCTGCGAAATTCTGCGCCACGAAAATCCCCTTACTATTACTGGATACTCTTCAAGCAGGTAACTTTACCTTCTCTTTCACTGCCTAGCCAACTACAGTATTTACTGTGCAGTGGCTCAAACGGCTCTTCTCTCATTTCCGGCCGCAGGATGACTCCGACCTCAGTCGCACTATGTCACGGCTCAATTCGCGGCTCGGGCTTGACGAAGACATCCCCCGCCCCGTTGCACCTCAGTACTTCGAGCAGCTAGTCGTCCCGACGAGAGATCTCGCCCGGGGAGTCGTCTACGCACCCGACATGGACGGCCAAGCCGAGCCCGGAGAGATCGTCTGGATCCAGGTACGGACCAATCGCGATGTGCAGGAGCGCACCGTCATCGTCGTCGGCCACGAAGGCAACGATCTCCTCGGCTTAGTCATCAGCTGTGACCCGGGGCACCAGAATGACCCCCGCTGGCTGGAGATCGGCTCGGGCCCGTGGGATGAATCGGGGAAGCCGGCGTGGGTACGACTCGACCGCATGGTGCGCGTTCCGGAAAGCACGATCACCCGCAAGGGAGCGTTCATTAACCGCGCCCGCTTCGAACGGGTTTCCCATCGCCTGCGCTCGAAGTACGGCTGGTCCTAACACCGTCCGTCGAGGTCCATTGAGCTTGCTCGACGGACGGAAGTAGAGTATTCTTCTTCCTCGGCTCCAATCATCGCAGGCAGGACCTTGGGTCTGCGTAGGGGAACACGATAGAAAGAGGAAAACTTCCATGGCTAACATTAAGCAGCAGAAGAAGCGCGTTAAGACCAACGAGAAGCGTCGCGTGCGCAACATGGCCGTCCGTTCCGCCGTCAAGACCGAGATTCGCAAGTTCCGCGAGCTCGTCGCCGCTGGCGAGAAGGACAAGGCTGAGGAGCAGCTCCGTGTCGCTTCCCGCAAGCTGGACAAGGCTGTGACCAAGGGTGTGTACCACCGCAACAGCGCAGCTAACAAGAAGTCCCGCATGGCGAAGGCTTTTAACAAGATGGCGTAATAGTCCATCAGTACGGACGCCCTTCACGGTGAATGACCGTGAAGGGCGTTTTCGTATGTCGGGATCTCTACCCCTACTGCAGCGCCAGCTCAGACAAACGCCGGACCGCGAATTCCACGGAGTATTCGGGGTTTCCCCACCCTTTTGTCGCCTCTTCAAGCTCCGCCAGGATGACGACAGCGCGGGAAATGGAATCCTCCGACCACCGGCGCGCAACCTTTGCCAGCTTATCCGCCTTCCACGGTGGCATCCCCGGCACCTGAGCTCCTGCTCCGCGCATGGAGTAGAGACACGCGATAGCCGTGATATTGGAGGCAATGGCGCTGGTCAGGCGCACGGGTGGCTCCCCGAGCTGCAGTGCCCGCCGGGTGGATGCAACTGCCTTAGCAGTCTGCCCGCTGACGATGAGGTCCGCGATTTCGAACCCCGATACTTCGGCGACTCCCTGATACATGGTGCGGACGCTGTCCACCGTCACCGTGCCGTTGTTATCGGACACGAGCTGCGCGATGGCCGCTGCGAGTTCCCTCAGATCGCTGCCCACTCCCTCGAGGACCGCCTGCGCGACATCAGGGGTCACGCGCGCATTGTGGCTGCGGAATTCATCCATCACCCACCGCATCCGGTCGCGCGGCTTAACGGGCTTGACCTCATTGACCGTCGCCGTCTTTTTCAACTGGGTCAACAGCTTCTTCTGCTTGCCCCCGCCGGAGTGCATGAGAATGACAGTGATTTCGTCCACGGGGTCCGCAGCGACGCTGATGAACGCCTCCATGACCTCTTTTCGGGCGAGTTCACCGTGGGTGAAGACGATGACACGGGCCTCCCGCATGAGAGTGGGGGTGACGAGGCCGTAGACCATTGAGCCGGTGAGCTCCGCGCAGTGGTGTGACTCCACGGTCGGATTTCCCTCGGTCCTCTGGATGATAATGTCTCGGACGCGTTCTACGAGGAAGTCATCCTCCCCCACGATTACATGCATAGCCACGCCACTATCCTAGCTAGAACGCTCCGCTTTCGGCGTGCTGGGTTCTATCGGCGTAGATGGTGACCCGGCCGTCCCGTTCCGGATAGATCACCGGCTGTCCCCAGCGCGTGACAGTCGCTCGCTCATGTGGCCGGCCGGGACTCGAGTCAACGATGACCTGTGCGTCGATGTAATCCTTCCCATCGTAGTCGTTCACGCCCACGACCGCATCGAACGTCGCCTGTGGTGGCCCGGCGCGCCACGGAAGATGTCCGCCCCCGATCACGACGAGAGCCACCACTGTGGCGACGAGCCGCGGGTGCCCATCCAGGATGAGGTACACGATCCACCCTGCGACGACGACCGCCCAGGCGGCAGAGATCCCCACCGTCGCGTGGGGGAGATTGTTCGCCCATGTGGCCACCGCGTGAATCCACCAAGTACCGGGCTCCGCTAGCCGGATAAAGACTCCTTCGCCCCCGCCGGGGAGAAGCATCGCCACGGCGCCACACAGCCCCAGCACCGTCACCGGCGCGACCGCTATGCCCGCAAGCAGGTTCGCTACAACACTGACGAGGGAGACTCTGCCGGACATGAGTGCGATGATCGGCATGGTGACGACGTCTGCCGCGATCGCTACCGCCAGGGCACGGGCAAGCAGGTCCGGAAGGAATCCCAGGGCCTGCGCAATGAGAGGACTGACGACAACGATGCCCG
Organism: Corynebacterium sp. HMSC073D01; assembly: GCF_001815555.1. Classification (NCBI taxonomy): domain Bacteria; kingdom Bacillati; phylum Actinomycetota; class Actinomycetes; order Mycobacteriales; family Corynebacteriaceae; genus Corynebacterium; species Corynebacterium sp. HMSC073D01. The sequence goes on from NZ_KV821038.1 coordinate 117,012, forward strand.
CTGTCGCCGCGACGGACAGGGCGAAGCCGTAATTCACCGCGAGGTTGGAGTCCCACACGACAAGCCCGATGACGGCGAGACACAGGGCGTGGACGGGTTCGGAGCGTCGGGAAGCAACGACAGCGGTGAGCCCCACCACACCCGTGACCGCTGCGCGAAGAACCGACGGCTCCGGTCCTACCAAGAACACGTAACCAAGTAGCACAGCTGCAGCGCCCGCCGTCCGTATGTAGGGGCCTGCCCACCCCAATGTAAGCACGGCGACAGTGGTGACGATTGCGATGTTCGAACCGCTCACCGCACTGAGATGGCTCAACCCCGTGGAAATATATACGGACTGTTCATCTGGTGTTTGCAGGCTCGTGTCCCCGAGCACCATGCCGGGGATTAGACCACGCGTGTCGCTCCCCGCGATGCGTGCTACCGCCGCAGCGAAATCGGCGCGCATACCCTGCGCCCACCCGCCACCGCGCAACACCTCAATGTTCCTCCCGATCCCCAGCACCCCCTCCACGCTCGGCCGATCACTGGGCATGGTGTGGATATTCGCCGTAATCACCGAACCGGCCTCGACCTTTTCTTTCACGAGAACGGGGAGTCCTCCCGTATCCAGGAGGTACCCGCCGGAGCTGGTCTGGCGCACCCCGTGCACGCGAAGGGTGACCCGGCCAGCAAGATCTGCAAGGCAACGGCTGCGAACGATCCTGAGCCAACAGGTGACAAGGCCCGCGCAGCTGACCCCGGCGACGAACAGCGCCTGCCCCCACTGCCGTAGCAAGACGCACGCCAGCACTGCCACGCCGATGACCACTATACCCAGGGCGGAATCCCGGCTGAGAATGGTCGCGAGAACGACAGCCCACACAGTGAGCGCAGCCGGAACGAGCCGCAGTTCCGTCACAGCGTGACCTTATCCTTCAGCTTGTCAAAGGTCGCCGGCCCAATACCCTTTACGTCCTGCAGCTGCTCCAGCGAGGAAAATCCACCGTTTTGCTCCCGGTAGGCGATGATCGCCGCAGCCGTCTTCTCCCCCACTCCATCGAGCTCCTGCAGCTGCGCCGCAGTGGCGGAGTTCAGGGAGACACCACCTGCACCCCCACCGGGTTCCGCCGCGCCGACCGCGCCGACCGCACCCTGTACGGGGACAGTGATCTGCGTGCCGTCGACAAGCTTCTGCGCCTGGTTAACGGCCACCAGGTTCGCCTCGGGCTGTGGTCCCGCCTGCGCGAGCGCGTCCGCGACGCGAGCCCCCTCGGGGAGCGTGATGAGGCCGGGACGGTCGACGGCGCCGACGACGCTGACCACAACCTCCGATGGCGGTGCCGATGTTTCCACCGCCGGGATCGGCGTGAACTCGTCGGCCTCCTCTGCCCCACCATGGAGGAAAAAGAAACAGAGCCCGACGACGATGACTGCGACGGCGGCCACTGCTTGTTTTGGGTCGATGCTGACGCGCGGAAACGCGACGTTGAGATGTGTTTCGGTACCGGTGGGCTGGCTGAGCTCACCGATGCGATCTGCGATTTTTCTGCGATTAGTGCTCATGCGCCCGAGGCTAAGAGGCAAACCTCACGGACGCGAGCGCGTGAACACTGTCTTGTGGATAACGTCCCTATTTTGGTAGTTCTGGCAGGTCACATGTATTCACAAGGGTCGCTCCGACGGCGCCGGGACCAACGTGGATAGCGATTGCCGGGGAGATATCCACAACGAGGACATTCGACCCTTCCGCTAACACTGAGCGCAGGTGCTGCTCGAGTCGACGGGCCGTTTCGCGTGCCTCATACTGTTGAATGGCCACAAACACGCGCTCCCCACGCGCGTGTTCCTCCACCAGCTCCACCATTTTGGCCAGCGCCTTCGATGGGGTACGTCCCTTCGCAGCAACGTCGAGACCGTTTTCGCCCACGTGCAGGATCGGTCTCGCTGCCAACGTCGCCGCAACATATGCCCCCGTGGTCAAGCGCCCCGACTTCCGCAGCGCATCGAGCTTATGTACGTAGAACCACGTATCGCTGCGCCGCAAAATATCCACTGCAACGGCGTAGCATTCCTCCACATCGGCCCCCATCTGGGCACTCTTAGCCGCGGCCATCGCCGCCGCGCCAAGGTCCATCCCCACCGTGTCAGTATCGATCACACGGACATTATCAAAAACGGCTGCCGCCGCCACTGCATTAGACCATGTACTCGACAACTCTTTACCAATGTGTAGCGCCACGAGCCCATCGTCGCCGCCGCGCTCGAGCTGGCGGGCGTACGTAGCGGCCAGCTCCAGCGCGCTGAGTCCCGCTGTCGTATCCCCCATCGCATGTAGCTCTACCACCTCGATGTGTAGCTCTTCAGCTACCCACGCTGGCAGGTTTGAGGAAGAATCTGTGACAACACGAACAGTCATGGGTGCATATTCCATTCAACAAGTGACCACCAGCCGGTGGAATCCAGTGTCGCCCACGCGGTATTGGTCATGACGTTAAGGAGGGATTCGTCGATCCCCAGGCAGCTGGTGACAAGGATCCGGCTCGAATTACCGTGAGTGACCGCCAGAATTGTGCCTTTTTTGCCGGACATCTCCTGCGCAAAGTCGGACATCCGCTCCGCCACCTGCAGTCGCGATTCGCCACCGTCGGGGGCCCAACTCGGATCAGTTGACTCTGCGAGACGCTCCCCCTCCGGCAGGTCACCGTAGGTTTTACCCTGCCATGCGCCGAGGTTGGTCTCACGCAACCGAACGTCCGCATGTACAGGTAGCCCCACATGCTTGCCGACGATCTGCGCCGTACTCCACGCGCGCCCCAGGTCAGAAGCGTAAATTTCTGTGATACCTCGATTGGCTAGCACCGCTGCCGACGCATATGCCCCGGTGAGCCCTTTCTGCGTCAACGGCGAATCGAGGTGACCCTGGACGCGCCTTTCGAGATTCCACTCTGTTTCTCCGTGCCGGAGAAGAATGAGTCTCACAGTTCGTCGCGATCCGGCTCCGGGGCTGCGAGCGGGATCTCATCGATGGAATCCACGCTGCGGACATCGACCTCGTCTTCCCATTTCACGGGGCGTTCGTAGGGCTCAATACCCTCGATGGGGACAATCGGGCAATCGGCGTACAGCTTGTCCAGGCCGTAGAACTCCCGCTCCTCATCACGCATGACGTGCACGACGATATCCGTGTAGTCCAGCAAGGACCAGCGAGATTCGCGCACACCTTCGCGCTTGGCCGGCTTGTATCCGGCTTCCTTCATCTGGAACTCGATCTCATCGACGATTGCCTGCACCTGGCGTTCCGTTTCCGCCGAGGCAATGACAAAGAGGTCGGTGATGGTCAGAGGCTGGGTAACGTCGAGGACAGCAATGTTGGTTGCGAGCTTTTCGTCGGCAGCACGAGCCGCGACGGTCGCCATTCTTACTGAGCTTTCATTCATGGGGCATATGGTACTAGCACCAAGCTACGTGCTGGGAGAAAGGATCTCCCGTGGCCCCTCCCGCCGGTAGAGTTTGCGCTTTTCAATGTATTGAACCACGCCGTCGGGCACGAGGTACCACACGGGCTGGCCACTGCGTGCTCGTGCGCGACAATCGGTGGACGAAATCGCCATCGCAGGGATGTTGATGAACTGCACTTTCCCCTCCGGCAGAGCGGATTCGTCGACCTCGTAGCCTGGTCTATTTACACCCACGAAGTGCGCGAGTTCGAACATCTCCTCGTAGTCTTTCCAGCTTGTGATGTTCTGCAACGAGTCCGCCCCCGTGATGAAGAACAGCTCGGCATCCGGGAACTGCTCCCTCAGCTCCCGCAGCGTGTCAATGGTGTACGTCGCCCCCTCCCGGTCAATATCCACCCTCGACACGGTAAACCGTGGGTTGGACGCGGTAGCGATGACCGTCATGAGATACCGGTCCTCTTTGTCGCTTACTTTCCGGTCGGCCTTCTGCCATGGCTCCCCGGTGGGGACGTAAAGCACGATGTCCAGACCAAAACGGTAAGCCACCTCGCTGCCCGCAACGAGGTGGCCGTTGTGGATGGGATCGAACGTTCCACCCATGATTCCAATGCGGTTCGCCATACCCCCTAGGCTACCGTCGCGCGTCTACCCACGAGGCAAAGATCCGGGCAGCTGCGTCGCGATCCGCAGCGCGCGAGGAGTTCCAGCGGAAGTAGGAGCCGTGTGCGGAGTTGTCCACCCACTGGCCGTTAAGGTACTTGCGTACGTTCAGGTCGCAGAAGGGGTCATCAGCCACGCAGTACTCGATGCGCGGAGCACCCGACAGCGCGCCAGCACGCATGGGAGTCCCGCCCAGCACGCCGATGCCGCTGAGCCCCGTTCCGATGCGCCCCGGAGTGCCTTGCGTGTTGTACGGGCTGCCGAGGTTGATCACTCCGGCAAGCTTGCCCTGGCGGTCAAGCGTCCGCTCGACACCACCCATGACCACGGAGCCCTGGGAATAACCAGCCAACACGTACTGCGGGTGGCAGCCACTGCTAGCCTCATAGTCGTTGATGGTGGACAGGACACCGTGGGTGCCGTTGATGAACGAGTCACGGAAGAGCGCAGCCTGCGGAAGGAGCATCTCGCGGAACAGGTTCACTGCGGAATCGAAATCCGTCGGTGGGGTGATATCCCGCTCCGGTGCAGCAGCCGGGTACTTGAACTCGTCGAGCCCGAGAACCTTGACCGAATTCATGACCGATCCGCCGGTATCCCAGTTGTAGCGGGACTCAAAATAGTGGAACATGGCCGCCAGAGTGGGACCCTCACGACCATTGGACCAGAACGGGCCACCGTAGTTCTGTGGTGCCCACGCACCACCACCGTTTTCACCACTGCCACGGGCAGCCACGACGGCTACAGCCGGGCACGGCTCTTGCGCTTGTGCCGCGACGGGCACAACCAAGGTGGATGCTACAGCCACAGCGGTTGCAGCGATTGCTCGAAGAAGCTTCTTCATGTAGAGAGCCATCTCCTGTTCACGTTTCTCGGAGGGATCTTTCGTTGTTGTATTCTGCCACATCCACTATCGCCTCTCATCTGCGGACTGTTTCTCCCGGTCACTCACCCCCTACCCCCGCGGGGGTGAGTGATGTGGGTGCCACTTTGTACGATAAATTCGAACACAATGTCGATCCCAGCCTAAGGGTAGAAAATGCAGTTAAAAGCCACAGACAACGCTTATTACACCGTCGAAAAGCCGACAAACCTCGTCAGCAGACGCTACATATTCGAAAATAAGAGCGATAGACAATTTTGGTCACAATTCGCCACAGACATCGTCAATATCACAGCGACGGCGGAGGAGCTCGCCAGCCAGTGCGGCTCAACCGCGACGAGTATCGCCGGCAAGCTCTGTGCCTACGCCGCCCTCAATCACTTGCCACGGCTCCGCGCGTGGGTAGAGGAGAAAAACCTCTTCGATGCCCGGCGTCTGCGCGCGATCTCGGATCCGTTGTGCGAGGTGAAAGCACTCATCGGCGACGACCTCTCGGCGTTTGATGCGGACATCGTCGAGGCCATGCAGCCGATACGGAAAGACCAGTGTCTCCCGTCGCCGGGGGAGATCAAGAAGAAGGTGAAGCGAATCCTTATCAAACTGTACGGGGTGAAGTTTAAGAAGAGGGAGCGGAAACACAAGGACTCGCTCACTTTCTGGCACAGCCCTGATGTTGATGAGACTGTTGTGGTCGCGTCTTTCGACGAAACAGCCGGCACCGAAATCGAGGTGCGAATCATGGAGTGCGCACGGCAATGGGGACTCTCCCCTATAGAGGCGTTGAAGAAAATCATCATGAGCAAAGTGCAGATGAAGGTCACGCTCAACACCTATGGTGCGGATGGGAAGGCGGAGTACGCCGACTACGTCGGGGATCTCACGCCAAACCTCTCCGACTACTTCACAGGAAAAGTGACTACCACGCATGACATGGATGAGGCCAAGACAAAGGTATCCACCGGATACAAACCCTCCACCCTGATCAAGGACTTTGTGCGTGGCCGCGACGGAACCTGCTGTTTCCCCGGTTGCGACGTGCCCGCCCGGGACTGCGAGATCGACCACGTGCAGGATTACAAGGGTGGCGGACCAACCAGCCCCGATAACCTGCACCTCATGTGCCACCGGCACCATACGTTGAAAACCCTCGGCATCGTCCAGGTCATTATGGATGGTCTGGGGATCAATACATGGTTCTTTGCCAACGGGGAAAAGACAACGACAATTCCCACCGGGCCCCTCGCGGGGCTGGCCTGCAAGGCGGGGCTGCGCAACAGCTTCACCGCCCGGCGAGAATGGTTGTTCGGGCCCGCTGCCTAACTCCGCGTCTGGCCATCGCCGCGCAGTGTCCAGGTCGTGGCGGTTAGTTCCGGGAGGGCCATCGGGCCACGGGCATGGAGCTTCTGGGTGGAAATCCCGATCTCTGCCCCCATCCCGAATTGCTCTCCATCCGTGAAAGCGGTGGAGGCGTTGACCATCACCACCGCAGAGTCGAGCCCCTCAACGAAGGTGTCGATGACATCTGCGTCCTGGGCAACAATCGCATCGGTGTGCCCGGAGCTGTAGCGCTGGATGTGATCGATGGCTTCATCTACGCCGGACACAATTTTGGCGGCGATGTCCATGGAGAGGTACTCGTCTGCCCAATCGGCATCCGTCGCAGGAACGCACTCAACGGGCAGGTCGTCCCCATGGATGGTGACACCTGCGTCCACGAGGGCCTGGAGGAGCTCCGTAGCCTGCGGGTAGGAAGCGTCGATAAGCACGGTCTCTGTGGCATTGCACACCGACACCCGGCGAGTTTTCCCGTTGAGGACGATGTCGCGAGCCTTGGCGGGATCGGCCGTGCCGTCAACGTAGACATGGCAGTTGCCTGTGCCGGTTTCGATCGTGGGCACGGTTGCCTGCGTGACAACGGCGTTGATGAGGCCTGCCCCGCCACGCGGGATGACCAGATCGACGAGCCCGCGAGCGGTGACGAGTTCGGTCACCGAGCTATGGTCATCGCTCGGGAGCAGGCAAACGGCATCGGCAGGAAGGCCGAAATCCTCAAGCACCTTCCTCAGGATGCCCACAAGCGTTTCGTTGGTGTTGCGAGCGGTCTTGGAGCCACGGAGGAGGACGACGTTGCCGGACTTAAAGGTGAGCCCAAAAGCATCAACGGTGACATTGGGCCGTGCCTCGTAGACGATGCCGATCACACCGATGGGGACGCGCCGCTTAGTCATGCGGATGCCGTTGTACATCGTGCGCCCTTCGAGGACTTCTCCTACCGGATCCGGAAGTGCTGCCACCTGTTCCAGACCGGAGGCGATCCCCTCGATGCGCTCGGGGGTGAGCAGGAGTCGGTCATCGTCGACGACGAGGTCCACCTTGTTGGCGGCAAGGATCGCGTCCGTGTGCTCACGGATGGCTCCGGCGGCAGCCCGCAATACCTCGTCCTTTGTGGTCCGGGGCAGCGTGCGGATGGTGCGGGAAGCACGGGCGGTGCGCGTGGCGAGTTCTGTTACGTTCATGGTGTGTGTCATTCCTGGTGAGAAAAGTAATCGGCGTGGACAACGGGGCGTTTATCAGGCAGGTCTGAGGTGTGTTTGCCGCGCATCCGCTGGAGCGCCCCGGAGGAGTAATTCACCTCGCCACGGCCAAGGATTTCACCGGCGGGGCCGTGTACCTCCACAATGTCGCCGGCATGGAAATCCCCGTCGATGGCTGTGATACCGACGGCAAGGAGTGACGTGCCGGGCTGTGCAAGCGCTTCCATCGCGCCCTCGTCCACGACCAGGTTGCCGGAAACCTCGGCGGCGTACAGGGCCCAGGTTTTCCAGGCGTTCAGTCCCTTGCGTGGGGCAAAGGCGGTGCCCACGGAGGCATCGTCTAGTGCGTCGGCGATGCGGGTGGCGGAGGTGAGGAGGACAGGAATGCCTGCCCGGGTGGCGAGTTGGGCGGCGTTGAGCTTTGTCGCCATGCCGCCGGTTCCCACGGCACCGCCACCACCGGCGACCACGCCGGCGAGATCTTCTGGTCCCGAAACTTCAGGAATGAACCGCGCACCGGGGGTGGATGGGTTGGCGGTGTAGAGGCCGTCGACATCGGAAAGGAGAACGAGTGCGTCTGCGGAGACGAGGTTCGCCACGATTGCGGCGAGGCGATCATTATCACCAAACCGGACCTCCGTCGTGGCAACCGTGTCGTTTTCGTTCACCACGGGGATGCTACCGAGCTGGTGTAGACGGGCGATGGTGTTCTGGATGTTGCGGGCGCGATCGCGCTGACCAGCATCAGATGCGGTGAGGAGGACCTGACCGACGGTGATGCCGTGGCGGGCGAAGCTCTGCCCCCAGGCGTAGGCAAGCTCAACCTGCCCAACGGAGGCCGCAGCCTGCTTGGTCGCGAGGTCCGTAGGACGCGACGACAGTCGCAGTGGGGCCATACCGACGGCGATGGCACCGGAGGTGACGAGGATAATGTCGCTGACCTGGGCGCGGCCGGTGATCGCATCGACGATCCGGTCGATTGCTTTGGTGTCCACGCGGTGTTCGGGCGTGGAAATGGAGCTGGAACCGACTTTGACCACGATTTTTCGCGCGGTGGCGAGCTGCTCGCGGAGGTCCATTATCCCTCCCAGCGCTCGGTGTCGGCTTCCTGGCCGTAGTCCTCGGCCTCAATGAGGCCACGGCGCACCTGCGAGGCACGCTTGCGCTCGGCGGCAGAGGCACGACCGGTCTGCTCCAGACGGATGTCGGTTCCGCGCCCGGTGAGCAGCGGGTCTACGCCGGCGGCGGTGAGCGGATCCCATTCAAAGGTAATCTCTCCGATGGTGACCGCATCCCCGGCGCGGGCACCCGCCTTGAACAGCATGTCCTCTACCCCCGCCTTGGCAAAGCGGTCCCCGAGGTAGCCGACGGCTTCATCGTTTTCGAAGTCGGTCTGGAGCACCCACCGCTCGACCTTGTCGCCGGTGACGATCCAGCCCTCGCCGTCGTCACTTCTCCGCACGTCAAGTTGCTGACGCTTCGGCTTGACCAGCACGGTATCTACTCGCTTGCGCCTTGGTTCTGCTTTTCGACGCTCGGCTACGACCTCCATGAGCGCGTACCGCAGTGGGTCGAGCCCCTTTCGTGCGACGGTGGAAATGATGAAGATCGGCCACCCGAACTTCTCTTTCAGGTCCTCGCTGACGAATTCCGCAAGCTCTAAGGCCTCCGGCACATCGGTTTTGTTCAAGACGATGAAACGGGGACGCTCAAGGAGGTCGGAATCCTCGGGAAGCAGCTCCTTGTAGGCGGCAAGCTCCTTCTCCAAGGCCTCAATATCGCTGACTGGATCACGGCCGGGCTCCAGGGTGGCTGTATCAACAACGTGGACGAGGACGGCGCAGCGCTCAATGTGGCGCAGGAAGTCATGGCCGAGGCCCTTGCCTTCGGAGGCACCGGGGATGAGGCCGGGTACATCGGCGATAGTGAACGCGTCGTGGCCCACGTTGACGACACCCAGGTTGGGCTGCAGCGTGGTGAAGGGGTAATCGGCAATCTTCGGTTTGGCCGCCGACAAGACAGAGACCAGCGAGGACTTGCCGGCAGAAGGGAAGCCGAGGAGACCTACGTCGGCAAGCGATTTCAGCTCAACCACAACGTCGAGGGACTCCCCCGGCTCGCCGTTGAGAGCAAAGCCCGGGGCTTTGCGGGCGCGGGACGCCAGCGCGGCGTTGCCGAGGCCACCGTGACCACCGTTAGCGGCAATGATGGACATGCCGGGATCGGTGAGATCAGCCAGGACCTCGCCGTCAGTGGTAGAAACGACAGTACCTGCGGGAACCTCGAGGATCAGATCCTCACCACGGGCACCATTGCGGTGATCACCGGCGCCATTGGCACCACGGGAGGCCGTGAGGTGCGGACGGAAGTGCAGGTCAAGGAGAGTGTGTACCTGGGTGGAGGCACGCAGGATGATGTCCCCGCCGTGGCCGCCGTTGCCTCCATCGGGACCGCCCAGCGGCTTGAACTTCTCGCGGTGCACGGACGAACACCCGTTGCCGCCGTCCCCGGCAGACAGGTGCAAAACGACACGATCTATAAATCGATTAGCCACGAACACTCCTTTAATCGCATGAGGACGATAGTTTACCAGCAAGCACACAAAATTAGCATTAGAGTTGTCGTATGAAGTTTTACACTGACGGCAAACAAAACCTACTCCGCCACAATGGCGAGTACTACGAGCGCTACATTCCCGCCAGCGTTGACGAGCGGCGCGACGGCTACTGGCGGCCGGCCCCCTCCGGAGATTTCCTCATCACATGGGGTACCAGCTACGGGGAGATCGGCTCCGGGGAGGCAGACCGCATCGCCGCAGGGCTCGATCAGTAACCCCTCGCAACGTCGACCTCGGTCGGCATCTTCTCGCCCTTTTCAAACGCATCAGCACTCGCAGCGGCAGCAAGACCAGTGCGGTGACGGATCACCGGGTTGGTATTGGCCACGTGCGGCGTGACGATGCAATTCTCTAACTTCCACAGCGGGTGGTCCGCCGGAAGCGGTTCGGGGTCCAACACATCAAGTCCGGCAGCGGCGATCTCGCCAGAGGTCAAAGCCTCAGTGAGCGCATCCGTATCCACGAGCGGGCCACGCCCCACGTTGATGACGATGGCGCTATCCTTCATCTTCTTCAGGGACTCCTCGTTCACCGTGTGGTACGTGTCCTTCGTCAGCGGGGTGACGGTGATCAGAATGTCGGCACTGTCCCATTCGAACTCGTCCATCGACAGCGATTCATCTGCGCCCTCAATCTCCCTGCCCGAGTGGGTAACGGCAATCACCTTCGCCCCGAAGGCCTTCACCAGGGGAACAATCGCCGAGCCGATCCCGCCGGCACCGATGACGGCAACGGTGCTTTCGAAGAGCCACCGCTTATTCTCGTGCATGGTCTCCGCAGCATCCCAGGAACCAGTGGTGATGGCCGTCCTCAGCATCTGAGTGACGCCGAGCAGCAGCCCCAGAGTGGACTCGGCCACCGTGTCCGCGTACAGCCCCTGCGCGTTCGACCAACGCAGCTTCCCCGGCTTGAGGTAGCCGGCCTTCACCAGGCCATCGACACCGGCGAAGTGGGTGTGGACGAACCCTACCGATTCCGGCAGCGTCTCCGGGAAGTCCGCGGCCGTGCCATTAAACACAATGAACTCGCAGCCGTCCGGCACCGCCCCCTCGAACGGAAGGTACTCGTGGCCCCGTTCGGTCAGCTGATCAATAGTTTCTTTCCATACATCGGGCAACATTGTGAACTTCATGGCTACCAGCGTACCGATAAAAAAATCCCCCGTTTACACGGGGGATAAAAGCTTTAACGCTTATGCGGACTGTGCCTCAGCCGGAACGATGCTCACGAGCGTGCGCTTGTTGCGGGTGGAAAACTCCACTGCGCCAGCTGCGAGAGCGAACAGAGTGTCGTCGCCGCCGCGTCCAACGTTCTCACCGGGGTGGAATTTGGTGCCACGCTGGCGAACGAGGATCTCTCCTGCCTTCACCTGCTGGCCACCGTAGCGCTTCACACCAAGGCGTTTTGCCTGTGAGTCGCGACCGTTGCTGGAGCTAGATGCGCCCTTCTTATGTGCCATGTGGGATTCGCCTCCTTTTACTTAATTCCGTTGATCTTGACCACGGTAAGCTTCTGGCGGTGGCCCTGACGCTTCTTGTAGCCAGTCTTGTTCTTGTACTTCAAAATCTTGATCTTCGGGCCCTTAACGTGCTCGACGATCTCGGCATCAACCTTCACCTTAGCGAGGTCATCAGCCTTGGTAGTGACGTTAGCACCGTCGACGAGCAGAACGGGGGTGAGAGCCACGGACGTCCCCGGCTCACCCTCGATCTTCTCGACCTTGACGAGGTCGCCTTCGGCAACCTTGTACTGCTTCCCGCCGGTCTTGACGATCGCGTACATAATGAGGGTTACCCCATTTCTCAAAACTCGTGGCGGGCACACTACGGCACCCGCGAATGCTTACAGTTACTTTCCTGCTAGTCGCGCACCAAATTGCGCGCCTAAAACAGCGACTGCCCAAGACTACCCCGACAGTCGCCGTTTTACCAAATTCCCTAGGATTTCGCTTGTCGACGCGCCACGCGGCGACGCCTCGACTTCGTCTGCGGCTGCGGTTTATCCGTTTCAGGCTCGGGCTGCCGCTCGGTTTTGGCCACCGCCTTCGGCTTGCTCACGCTTTTCGACGCCGCCCTGCGCACCGCACGGCGACGGCGACCGGAGGCCTTCTTCGGAGCGGGCTTCTCCTCGGGCTGAGGTTCCGGCTCCGGTTCTGGTTCCGGCTTCTTTTCGGCGAAGTCGGCCGGATCCGGCGCGTGGTCGCTCACCGAGTTACCACGGGTGCGACGGCGGCGGCGCGGCGACTTCTCAAACCGCTCCTTCGCCTCCTCGTAGGTTTCGGTGCGCTCCTCTTCCTGAGGCTCTTCGTGCTTCTTGTGCGAGCGACGACGCTCCCGCTGCGGCTTTTCTTCCTTCGCCGGAGCTGCTTCGTGATGCTCGTGGTGCTCGTCCTCATCATGTTCGTCGTCTTCATGATGCATGGCAAGAGCCGTCGGGTGCTGGCGCGGATCGTGCTCGGGCTTCGAACGGCGCTTCTTATTGCGCCCGTACACCGGTCGCTTCTCCTGCTGCTCCACCGGATCCTCATGCAGAATAATGCCACGTCCATCGCAGGCCTCGCACGTGGTGGCAAAGGTCTCCAGCAGCCCGGTGCCCAACTTCTTGCGCGTCATCTGGACGAGGCCGAGGGACGTAACCTCAGAAACCTGGTGGCGGGTGCGATCCCGGCCGAGGGCCTCCTTCAGGCGACGCAGCACCAGGTCCCGGTTTTCCGGCAGGACCATGTCGATGAAGTCCACCACGATCATCCCGCCGAGGTCGCGCAGACGCATCTGGCGAACGATCTCTTCGGCGGCCTCGAGGTTGTTCTTCGTCACCGTCTCCTCGAGGTTGCCGCCGGAGCCGGTGAACTTTCCGGTGTTCACATCGATGACGGTCATGGCCTCCGTGCGGTCGATGATGAGCGTGCCGCCCGAAGGCAACCACACCTTGCGGCCCAGCGCCTTCTGCAGCTGCTCATCGATGCGGTACTTCTCAAACACGTCCTTGCCGTCGTTGTTCTCCGCCTCGTACTTGACCACGCGCTCGGCGAGGTCAGGAGCGACCGTATTCACGTAGTCAGACACGGTGTTGTAGGCCCTGTCGCCCTCCACCACGAGGGTGGAGAAGTCCTCGTTGAACAGGTCACGCACAACGCGAACGAGCACATCCGGCTCCTCGTACATGGTGACCGGCTTGGCCCCCTTGGAGGCCTTCTCTTCTTCCGTCCGCTGCGCAATGTCCTCCCACAGGGAGTGCAGGCGCTCCACGTCGGCGGCGATCTCCTTCTCGGACACCCCCTCGGCGGCGGTGCGCACGATCGCGCCACCCTCGTTGGGGATGACATCGTTGAGGATGGCTTTCAGGCGCTTACGCTCCGGCTCGGGGAGCTTGCGGGAAATGCCCGCATTGCGTCCCCGTGGCACGTACACGAGGTAGCGGCCGGCGAGGGAAATCTGCATCGTGAGACGGGCACCCTTGTGCCCGACAATGTCCTTAGATACCTGCACCAGTACCTGATCGCCGGACTTCAGGGCCTGGTCGATACGACGCTTGCGGCCACCGAGTCCCATCTGGCGCCAGTCAATGTCGGCGGAGTACAGGACACCGTTGCGTCCGGTTCCGATATCGATGAAGGCGGCCTCCATGGAGTCCAACACGTTTTGCACGCGGCCGAGGTAGATGTTGCCCACCTGGGATGCGGCGGTGTTGGAGGTGACAAAGTGCTCGACGAGCATCTCGTCCTCAAGGACACCGATCTGCGTGACGAGGCCTTCGTGGTCCGTACGCTCACGCTCGCGCACGACCATGGTGCGCTCCACGGATTCGCGGCGGGCGAGGAACTCCGACTCCGTCACAATGTGGCGGTTGTTGCGATCCTCCACGCGGCGCTCGTGCCGGCGGCGACGCTGCGCCTCGAGACGCGTCGACCCCTTGATCGCCTTCGGCTCGGTGATCTGCTCAACCGGCTTGTCCTTCGGCTCCTCCTTGCGCCCGCGACCGGTCCCCCGGCGGCCACGGCGACGCTTCCGCGTCGACTGCTCGGGCTGCGGTGCCGGCTCATCGTCTTCCTCATCGGCGGAGGTATCCTCCGGTTCCTCGACGATCGGCTCCGGGGCAATGAACGTCGGCGCAACGAACATCGGAGTCATTGTCACGTCTTCCTCCCACGGCTCGGGGGCGGGGGTGACGGCAACGGGTGCTTCCGCCTCATCGGCACCGTCCTCCAGGCGCTCTTCCAACGCCTTCTCCACCTTCTCTTCGATCTGGTGGATCTCGTTCTCCACGTTCTTGGTTACGCGGTAGCGGAGCTTTTCCTCATCGGTCTTGCCCTTCTTGTTGGTGGGCTTAACCTTCTCCTCCTGTTTTTCCTGCTTTTTCGGTGCCGACTTCTTGGCGGTCTTCTTGGCAGACTTTTTGGAGGTTTTCTTAGCCGACTTCTTGGCAGAAGGGAATAGGTGGGCGAGCAGCTTTTCTGCTTCCTCCTTATGGATGGAGCTCTGCGCCTTCTTCCCCTCGACTCCGATCTCTTCTAGACCAGCAAGAACCGTTTTTGAATCGGTATTGAGCATGCGTGCGAGGTCATAGACTCGCACCTTGTCACCCAGGTCATCTGGGTTCACGGGTGTTAGTTCACCGGTGGTGAGTGCCACGGGTTCTCCTTTTATTTGTTTGTACCCGGGCGCTGACAGGTTCTCCTGCCGCCGCCTCTCGGGATATCGAAAAGTCTTGTGGGGTGGTTCAGCGTTCCGGCTGACCGGGCGAACGCACCGTTAACCTATTGTTGCACAGCGTGAGAGCCTTCGGCAATAATGTAGACTTTTGACATGTCCCAAAACCCTGTACCCTTCCCACCTTTTCAACCGTTAACGTACGTCGCCCCCGCCGTTGCCCTTGCGGCCTGCCGCGTAGCGCTGGAAATGGAAAACTTCCTGTGGATTGCTATCTTCGGCATCCTCACCGTGCTTGTCGGAGGCTTCACTTTTAGACATTCGTTTGAATCAGGGGTGTTCCCGGTGAAGGCGCGCGCCGAGGATCGCGTCGAAAGGAAGCCTTCCGCACTGGCCGCAGCGTTCGCGGCGACCATCTTTATGGATATCATCGGCGATTCGGCGGTGCCCCACTTTGATCTTTCACCCCAGGCCCGGATGTACGGCCTCTTCGCGTTGTGGTCTGTCACGCTTTCGCTTGGCATGATCGCCGATGCGCGCAGAAAATACCTATCCATCAAGAAACGGATCAGAAGAGTGTTGAAAGAACCATCACGAGAGCTCCCCGCCCCCACCTCCGACATAGAGCGTGACGCCCTGGAGGCACTTCGCAACCATGGAGTCACCGGTGGCTGGCGGATGAAGATAAAAACTCTCGCAAAAAGGATTAATGCCGACCCCGACGATGTGATCACGGCCTGCGAAAACCTGCAGAAAAACGGTGCCGTCACCATCAGCACCATCGGCTATCAAAATAAGCCCCACCATTGGAACGTGGAGCTTACGTCGAGCGGCCTTGATCAGGTCATTAGAGCGGAGACAATCAAGTACTCCACTCAGGCCCGAGAATTTCAGGCACGCCACGCGGAATGATCGCTGCCCCGTCACACAATTGCAAAAGCCCCACGTGACGTAGGGCTACCAGGCAGTGGGCGAAAACAGCCGTTACAGGTTCGGGAACCAGATCTTAATCTCGCGCTCGGCGGACTCGGGGGAATCGGAGCCGTGCACAACGTTCTCACCAACAGTGAGGGCGAAGTCGCCACGGATGGAGCCGGGAGCTGCCTTGGACACCGGATCGGTGCCACCGGCCAGCTGACGCCATGCCTCGATGGCGCGCTCGCCCTCGACGACACCGGCGATGAGCGGTGCGGAGGTGATGAAGTCAACGAGCTCACCGTAGAAGGGCTTGCCCTCGTGCTCTGCGTAGTGCTTCTCGGCGGTGGCCTTGTCAGCAACGCGCAGATCCAGAGCGACGAGTTTCAGGCCCTTGCGCTCGATGCGCGAAATGATCTCGCCCACGTGGCCGTTCTTGACACCGTCGGGCTTGATAAGAATGAGTGTACGTTCAGTCATGGTGGTCAACTTTACTAGATAGTTGCGGTGACGGCATGCCAGCCGTAGTACGTTTTCTCCACACCCTCTTCACCGGCATGCGGGTCGCCGTCCCCCATCCGCACCGTTACCTCGATATCTGGGGTGAGTGAGAGATGAACAACCCACGCGGGATCCGCCCACAGGCACCCGCGTACAGGAACGTCCGGATGCTGTAAGCGGAACCGAATCACCGAAATCCATCCCGTGGCACCAAGCTGATGCTTTGTCGCATTCTCCGCCTGCACAGGAAAGATCGGTTCCTCGAAGCTGAAGGCAACCTCCCCCACGCTTCCGGGGAAACTAAACGCCTGCCGGGGAACATGCCCGCTCACCATCCGCCGTGCGATCTCACTTCCCACATCAGCGGAGCTGCCAATAAATCGTGGCATGGCGATCCCACCCTTCCTGATCCAGGGCATCCCACTGCCCTTCTGCCCCCGCAAAATGCGTCTCTTCGAGGTGCAGGGTTTTCCCCCTCATTTCGATATCCCAACCATTACCGCTCTGTTTCGCGTTATGCACGGGGCTATCCTGACGGGGGTTGCCGCATACGGCTACTCGGTGCTGTTTTTTCTTTATAGTCCCCCACCCTTCTAAGGTTCGAGGTGGTAATGGTGGTAACGCCTCCGCGCATGTGGAAAACTCCCACGCACCGAATCCCAGCGGACAGGAAAAACACTGTAACAGTAATCAATGGGGTGCGAGCTATTCCACAAAAAGTGCGGAGTTCCGTCTCTTTCTGTCATAGGTATGTTCCTCAGGATGGGTCGGCGGTGATGCGAGTGTGCGTTGAGCCCCACTACTGGCCGTGGTGTTCACAACGAGGTCTCTATCGAGTGCTGACTGTCCGCGTCTTTTATGGTAATGACGGATGTGCCCCCAATCAGCGGTCATACCAATTGGGGGCACCCGGGGACTAGAAGAATCTATCTACGGCATCCTTCGCATCCGGGAGAGATAAGCCGGGGACGGCCTCGCGGAGGGCCCTGACTGCGGAAACTGAGTCACCGTCGCGCTTGAGCCGCACGATATCCACCTTCGTCTCATCCGGGATGGATGCTGCCACCGAGGCCGTGAACTCCACCCGGGGAGGCTTCTTGAACTCAATGAACGTGAGGACTGCTAGCCCAATCCCCAGGATGAGGATTGCTGCGCCCCAGCCCCAACGACCACCCATGAAGTAGGTGACGGCGGTGAGCAGGAAGCAGATCGTGGCAAAACCATAAATAAACTTCATTATGTGTGCTGCGTGGTGAGCAACCCACGCTTCTTCCTTTCAATAATCACGTTGCGCAGGTAGAACACGAAGATCCACAAGAGGATGAACATGATCACCACGGCACCCATTGACCAGTGAATGAAAAACCCTCCGAGGGCCACCACCTGCAGGGCAATGTTGAGCCAGATGGACCAGCTGAATCGCTGGAGGAACGCGGCCACCACGTGCGCCACGGCGACGAGGGAAACGAACCAGATGTTGGCCGGCTGCCACAGGTCGCCGAACTTGGAGATCACGGTGAGAACCAACCCCAGGGTGATCGCTTCGGTGATGAGAACACTGCTCATCACGCCGCGCAGGCCCTTGATCGGATCCTTAACCGGCTCCTGTCCAGGTCCTAGTGGGCCGTATTCGGGGGTGTCTGTCATGCGGGGTCCTTTCCAAACAGCGTACGTGCCTCGCCGGCGGTGACAACCGAACCGGTGATGAGAATGCCACCACCGGAGACCGTATCGCCCTCCGTGGGGTCCTCGGCAAGCTCCACCGCTAGCTCAACGGCGGCGGGAAGATTCTCCGCCAGGTGGACGCGTTCCTCGCCAAAGATGGCGCGGGCCTTGTCGGCCAGCTCTTCTGCGGGCAGGCACCGAGGTGAATTGTTGACGGTGCACACGACTTCGTCCATAACTGGCTCGAGCTGTGTGAGAACGCCGTCGACATCCTTGTCACCGAGGCAGGCCATAACGCCGATGAGGCGGCGGAAGTCGAAATCACGGGACATCGCACCGGCCAGCGCCTTCGCGCCGTGCGGGTTGTGGGCCGCGTCGATAAAGGTGGTCGGTGTCGCGCGGACGCGTTCGAGGCGGCCGGGCGACTGCACCTGTGCGAAGCCGCGGCGAACCGTGTCGATGTCCAGCTGATGACCAGAACCTGCGCCGAAAAATACCTCGACGGCGGCGAGCGCCACGGCGGCGTTTTCCGCCTGGTGCGCGCCGGAAAGCGGAAGGAAGATGCCCTCGTATGTTCCGCCAAGTCCTTGGATAGTCAGTTGCTGTCCACCGACGGCAACGGTCGACTCGGTAACACCGAACTCCTGTCCCAGTCGTGCAACGGAGTTGTCCGCCTCCACGGCCTTCTCCAGGATGACGCGCATGGCTTCGGGATCTTGCTTGCCGACGACCGTGACCGGCCCTGGGCGCAGAAGGTCACCGCTGTCCCACTTCGGCTTGATGATGCCCGCTTTCTCGCCAGCAATCTCACCGATGGTGTCACCCAGCATCCCCTGGTGGTCAAGGCCAACCGGGGTGATGACGGACACGTCTGCGTGCAACACGTTGGTGGCATCCCAGCGACCACCCATGCCTACTTCGACGACTCCCACGTCGACGGGCGCATCGGCGAAGGCTGCAAAGGCCATGGCGGTGAGTACCTCGAACTTGCTCATCGGGTATTCCGATTCTGCATCCACCATTTCCACGTAGGGCTTGATCTCTTCCCAGATGCGGACGTAGTCGGCGGGGTGCATCGGCTCACCGTCGATGGCAATGCGCTCGGTCACGAGCTGCAGGTGGGGACTCGTCGTGCGTCCCGTGCGGCGGGAGAATGCCCGCAGCAGGGATTCGATCATCCGCACGGTCGACGTCTTGCCGTTGGTGCCAGCCACGTGGATCATGGGGCTCGCCTGCTCGGGGTGCCCCAGAAGATCCATGAGCTTTGCGATGCGCGACAGCGTGGGATCGATGTGGATCTCGCTCCAGCGCTCGTTGTGCTCGGCGTCAACCTCGGCAAGGCGCGCGAGATCGTCCTTGGTCACAGGCCGGTGCTCAACATGCTCTTCCTTTTCAGATAGGTTGAGGGTGAGACCGGACTCGTTGAACTCTAGGCTCATTGCATTTTCTCCAGCTGTGCAAGGCGTGCGGTTAGGCGTTCCTTTTCAGCCTGTGCAACCTCGCGGCGGGTCTTGATCTTCTCCACTACGGCCTCGGGTGCCTTGGACAAGAAGGCCTCATTGCTGAGCTTCTTGCCGGTGGTCTCCAATTCCTTGTCCTGCTTGGCAATGTCTTTCTCGCAGCGCTTAATCTCGGCAGCGACGTCGATGGTGCCGGAGGTATCGACCTCGACAAGGACAGTCTTTTCAGCCAGGCGGATCTCGATGGAGGCCGTCGGGGTGAAGTCCTCCTCCGGCGGTGTCAGGCGGACGATATCGCGGACGGCATCCTCCAGCCCAGCGAGGTCAGCTGCAGCGAAGTCGATGCGTGCCGGCACCTTCTGAGAGGGCTTGACACCCTGGTCAGAACGGAAGCGGCGAACCTCGGTGACAAGCTTCTGCACGTCAGCGATGCGGCGCGAAGCGGTGCGTCGCTCCGCTTCCGCACCGTCATAAGGAGCCGCTTCAGGCCACTGGGCGAACGTGATGGTCTCCTCGCCGGTCAGGGCCGTCCACAGGGTTTCGGTGACGAACGGCATCGTCGGGTGCAGGAGGCGAAGTACCTGGTCGAGGACGTGCCCCATGACAGCGGGCTGGAAGTTCGTCTTGGACAGCTCGAGGTACCAGTCGCACAGCTCGTCCCACACGAAGTGGAACATTTCCTCGTTAGCCTTGGCAAACTGGTAGTCGTCGAGAAGCTCATTGACGTCGCGGGTGACCTCGTTCAGGCGGTCGAGGATCCACCGATCGGCATCGGAAAGCTCCGCAGGCAGCTCGGCAGAAGCGTCGGCACCACGGGACAGCGCGAAGCGGGCGGCGTTGAAGAGCTTGGTCACAAAGTTGCGGGCAGAGGAACCGGCATCGGAGCCAAGTGGCAGGTCAACACCGGGGTTGGCACCGCGAGCCAGGGCGAAGCGCAGTGCGTCCGCACCGTAGTCTTCCACCCAGTCCATCGGGTTAATGCCGTTGCCCAGGGACTTACTCATCTTGCGGCCGCGTTCATCGCGGACGAGGCCGTGGAGGAACAGGTCGGTGAACGGAACCTCGCCGAGGCCCTCCGTCATCTGGCCTGCGTAGGTGCCGAACATCATCATGCGGGCAACCCAGAAGAAGAGAATGTCGTAGGCGGTGACGAGGACGCTCGTGGGGTAGAACTTCTTCAGATCGTCGGTGGAATCCGGCCACCCCATCGTGGAGAACGGGAACAGCGCGGAGCTGAACCACGTATCCAGTACGTCCGGGTCCTGCGTGTAGCCTTCCGGTGGTGTATCGTCCGGGCCGCAGCAGACAACCTCGTCGTTCGGGCCGTACCAGATCGGGATCCGGTGGCCCCACCACAGCTGACGGGAAATGGTCCAGTCATGCATGTTGTCCACCCAGTCGAAGTACCGGGGTTCGAGCGCTGCCGGGTGGATGGTGGTCTTGCCGTCGCGGATCGCATCCCCAGCCATCTTTGCCAGCTTGTCCACCTTCACAAACCACTGCAGCGACAGGCGGGGCTCAATCGGCTCGCCGGAGCGCTCGGAGTGGCCGACGGAGTGGACGTAGGGGCGAATCTCCTTGACTATGCGGCCCTGCTCACGCAGCGCCTCGCAGATCTCGTGGCGGGCTTCCTCGCGGGTCATGCCGTCGAAACGCGTGCCCGTGCTGCAAATGTGCGCGGTGGAATCGAGAATGATGGGCATATCCAGGTTGTGGCGCTGGCCCATGGCATAGTCGTTCGGGTCGTGCGCCGGGGTGATCTTCACAGCGCCGGTGCCGAATTCCATGTCGACGTAGTCGTCGGCGATGACCTTAATAGTAAGGTCGTCGCGGAATGGGTGCGGGAACTCCTGTCCGACGAGGTCCGTGTAGCGCTCGTCGTCGGGGTGAACGGCCACGGCCACGTCGCCGAGCATCGTTTCCATACGGGTGGTAGCAACGACGATGTGCGGTTCATCGTCGTTCATCGAGCCGTAGCGGAAGCTGACGAGCTCACCTTCGACATCCTTGTACACAACCTCGATGTCGGATACGGCGGTCTCGAGAACCGGGGACCAGTTGACCAGGCGGTAATCCCGGTAAATCATGCCCTCGTCGTACATCTGCTTAAAGATGGTCTGCACGGCGCGAGACAGCCCCTCGTCCATGGTGAACCGCTCACGAGTCCAGTCCACGGAGTCGCCGATGGCGCGCATCTGGGAGAGAATACGTCCGCCGTATTCTTCCTTCCATTCCCAGACCTTATCCACGAACTCGTCACGCTCGTAATCCCAGCGGCGCTTGCCTTCCTCCTCCTGGAGCTTGGCCTCCACCTTGGTCTGGGTGGCGATGCCGGCGTGGTCCATGCCCGGCAGCCACAGTACCTCGTAGCCCTGCATGCGCTTGCGGCGCACGATGGAATCAATGAGGGTGTGGTCTAATGCGTGCCCCATGTGGAGCTGACCGGTAACGTTCGGGGGCGGCAGCACCACCGAGAACGCCGGCTTGGGCGAGTGAGCATCGGGCGTAAAGTAGCCTTTCTCCACCCATGTCTCGTACAGTTTCTCTTCGTGTTCCTTCGGCTCCCATTTGCTGGGGAGCTCGCGCATTTCCCGGTTATCAGTCACGGTAGCCATCTTATAACCTGCGGGTAACATCTCCAGCACCCTCTTCCACCTGAGGGCATTCCTGATGATTCCCTTAAGCCGTTACTACCCCCGTACTACCCCTGACCGCAACGGCGTTACCTCGCACCATAACAGCTCAACGAGATTTTGTAGATTTTTTGATACGCAATTATCCCATACGGAAGAAAATGGACTATCCTAAGATTTACTCAGAAAATGGTGAATGTTTCTTAGAACTTCACACAGTGTTTTACCATATAGTAAGGACCAGACATCATGCGTAAAACAGCACTGCTTACAGCCGTGTCTTTGGCAGCTTCTCTCATTGTTGCTCCGATGGCCCACGCTGGCGATAACGGTAATGGCTTCTATAACGTCGCGCTCGGACCGGGCAGCGACGAAACCTCCGTTACCCTCACGTGGGATCAAAAGTCGGGTGTGGTAACCGGAGTTGACATCACCTCCGACGATACCGCCGATGCCTCTTCGACTTACGAGGGAATTTTCACCACGCCAAATATGCCGTCGAACCGCTCGTTGCAGACGTACCAGCACCGCAAGGCGGTTGTTCGCAACCTCGTTCCTGGTAAGACGTACACCTACCGCATTGGCAGTAATGTGGCTGGCTGGTCCGAGCCGATGACGTTTACCGCAGGCAGCGGCAGCACGTCCTGGTCTTTTGCTGCCACCGGCGCGCCGAATACGCTAGTCGACGACGCGACCTGGGCTTCCACCGCCACGGCGGCCACGGCGGCCACAGCGGGTCACCCTGAGCTCCTGGTGGTGACCGGAAACGCCACCTCCGATATGTCTTCGAACCTTGAGCGCGACACGTTCACTGCTTCTCCTGCTCTACAGAATGTCCCTACCGCCATCGGCATTCACAGTGGCGACAAAGGCGGCGAAACCGGCTGGCACTTCCAGCTCCCCGGTGGCCTCAAGAATCATGCTGCTTTCATCTTCAATAACGTCGGCTTCATCAACGTTTCTGATACAGATGCCGCCGGCGCAGCCACGCTGATCCGCAACGAGGCTGCCCGCCTGAAGCCAAGCACGGATTGGCTGGTGCTCTACGGCATGAATTCTATGAGTAAGGAGCTCCGTCAAGCTGCCAGTGAGGCCGGTATTGACCTGGTCTTGACCGGTGGCGATTACTACTACAGCCGTTCTCACCTGCTGACGGCGGATGCTGCGACAAAGGCCGAGGACAATGTCCTGTACAAGAAGGATCAGGGAACTCTGTTTGTTTCCCTCAACTCAGCCTCGAACAGCAATTTCGCACAACCTGCGGGCGCGTCCGAGGACCTAGCGAAAACGTCCCAGGATGGCACGCCGGACTACACCACGGTGAAGGTCAGCCCTGAGGAGCTCACCATCACTACTCGCGATGTGGCTACGGGTGCTGTCATCGACAAGGTGACGCTCTCACAGAAGGATCCGATTAAGCCCGCCCCGATCGCTTCAGAAACAGCCACCACGACGACACAGAACCCTGCACCGACAACGACCAAGCCGACCCCCACCAAGGAACCGGCACCAACCACCTCGAAGCAGCCCACGCCGACAACGGCTAAGCCGACCACCTCGAAAAAGCCCACGCCGACAACGGCCAAGCCGACCTCTACAAAGGAACCGGCACCGACCACCTCGAAGAAGCCCACACCGACAACGGCCAAGCCGACCTCTACAAAGGAACCCGCACCGACCACCTCGAAGAAGCCCACACCTACTACTGAGGAGCCGGCCCCCACCCCGAGTCTGAAACCGGGCACGACGGTGGAGACGGTCATTCCTGGGAATGCCACCGTCCTCGATGACGCGGTCGTAGACCCCACCGGCACCATCACCGGGGAGGTCCTCGACGCTGCAGGCACCAAGGTCACTGGCGCAACGGTGAGCGTCGATAAGCAAGGAAAGGTGACCGTCACCCTCCCCAAGGACGCGAAGGCCGGAGACTACACCGTGCAGCTGACCGACGGCGGTGCCAACGTCGGCGACCCGATCATCGTCACCGTCAATGCCCCAGAACCTAGCATGAGGCCGGGCACGACGGTGGAGAAGATCACCCCCGGTAAGGCCACCGTTCTCGATGACACGGTCGTAAACCCCACCGACAGCATTACCGGCGAGGTCCTCGACGCCGCAGGCACCAAGGTCACTGGCGCAACGGTGAACGTCGATAAGCAAGGAAAGGTGACCGTCACCCTCCCCAAGGACGCGAAGGCCGGAGACTACACCGTGCAGCTGACCGACGGCGGCACCAACATCGGCAACCCGATCACCATCACCGTCGAAAAGACCACACCGAAGCCTAAGCCAGGAAATGACACAGACGGAAGCTCCGACGGATCTTCTGCCGAGAACATGGTATGGGTCGGCGTCGGCGGATTCTTCGGCATGATTGCCGTTGCTGGCCTGTTGGGCTGGCTCATCGGCAACGTGCTTGGCCATGCACGCCCCTACCTTGCCCAGGCAGGGATTTACATCTAACGTTCATCGACCCGGCCCGCACCATCACACATGGTGCGGGCCGTTTTTGCGCTACTGCGGAGCTACAAACTGCTGTGAACCGACTGAGATGTGGGGCGGAGATGACTGAAAAAGGATTCTCACCGCATTCGCCTCAGGTATTTTCAACACGCCCTCCTGAGAAGCAGGTGAAGTGCTTCCCCGTCAACGCTTTAGGTGTCACCGAACGAAAGGTAGTCCTGGTTTGCCAGAGTTTTTACGTAGATGGGCGATGTCCCCCTGGTACTTCCTTACACCGGGAATCGCCGCGCGAGAAGCCCAACACCTCGTGTACTACGCCTCCGACCGCGTCGATACGGTGACCGCTGCGGTCGTGCTTATCGTCTTATCCACCGCAGCGCTGTGTATGTCGGAATTTTGCAGGCGCAACAATCCCGTTGCCGCGCACTGGACCGGTTACCGCGAACTCGCTTTCGCGCTGGCGCTCCTTGCCGTTGGGTTCTGTACACCCGGCTGGCCCGGCTATTTCGCCATCGTCATCCCCGTCATTGTCCGTTTCATCCTGGAGTTTCGCAGGAGGTACCACGGAGACCCAACCACGTAACTCCACATACAAAAACCTGCCCCAACGACCTGTTATGGGACGGGGGCAGGCTCTTTTTACCTAGCTCTTTTAGGCTCGTGAGCTAACTAGTCGATGAGGCCGTTTTCGCGGACGGTGGCGCGCTCGCTGTCGAGCTCTTCCACGGTCTTGGCGATGCGCTCCTTCTGGAAGTCCGTGAGATCCAGGCCGCGGACGATCTCCCACTCGCCACCATTGGAAGTGACCGGGAAGCCGGAGACGATGCCCTCGTGGATGCCGTAGGAACCGTCAGACGGGAGAGCGGCGGAAACCCACTTGCCGTTGGTGCCGTTGACCCAGTCGTGCATGTGATCCACAGCGGCGGAAGCAGCGGAAGCAGCGGAGGAGGAACCGCGCGCCTCGATGATGGCACCACCACGGCCGGCAACCTTCGGAATGAATTCGCCGGTGTACCAATCCTGGTCAATCTTGTCCATGACGGACTCGCCGTTCACGGTGGCGTTGGTGAGATCCGGGAACTGGGTGCCGGAGTGGTTACCCCACACCACGATGTTCTCCAGGGCGGTGGAGCTGCAGCCGAGCTTGGTGGCCAGCTGGCTCATCGCGCGGTTGTGGTCGAGGCGGACCATCGCGGTGAAGCGGGAAGCGGGAACGTCCGGCGCGTGCTGCTGGGCGATGAGGGCGTTCGTGTTCGCGGGGTTACCCACGACGAGGATGCGCACATCGTCGGCCGCATTGTCGTTAATGGCCTTGCCCTGCGGGCCGAAGATCTTGCCGTTCTCAGCAAGCAGGTCTGCGCGCTCCATACCCTTGCCACGCGGCTTTGCGCCGACGAGGAAGCCCATGTTTGCACCGTCGAACGCCTTGTTGGAATCGTCGGTGATTTCGATGTCCGTGAGGAGCGGGAAGGCGGAGTCCAGAAGCTCCATAGCAACGCCCTCGGTTGCCTTCACAGCCTGGGGGATCTCCAGGAGCTTCAGCTCGACGGGAGTGTCCTTGCCGTAGACATCGCCGTTAGCGATGCGGAACAGCAGGGAGTACGCGATCTGACCTGCGGCGCCGGTGACAACTACTTTTTTGGTCTCATTGGTCGACATGACAATCCTCTCAGTAAAACGTCGGTTCTAACGGAATGTGAAGTCTACGATAATCTGAACGGACTAACTTTTCCGCACTAACAGAGAGCGTACTCGACAAAACCGCACGGCGACGAGCGGATTTTTGGCACGAAAATGCTCCATCCGGACTTTTTCTTGTTACACAATGACCGCAATCGAGTGCGTTTGTTCATGTAACTACGCCCGCCCTCCCCCCAAAATCCGAAAAAAGACAGCAGACCACCGAAAAATCTCCCCTATTCCGGGGGCTATTAAAGGGTTCGCCTTGTGATAATTCTCACATATATGGGTCAACGTAGGACAAAAACGGCGTTAGCACCACCCATACAGGGGGAGCACGCGCGTCAAAACGGGAATTTAGGCGTTTAATTGTCCTAGAAACCATTAGAATTTTCTTCCCAGAATAGAGAGAAGATGACTTCGTCACACGATTCTTTCCCCTCCACAGAGTCACCGAAAGACGGCGTGGTCGAGCTCGCGCTGACGCTGTTTGCCAATCAGGGGTTTAAGCAGACAAAACTCGAGCAGGTAGCCACCAAGTCCGGGATCAGCAAGCGCATGATCCACTACCACTTCACAGACAAGAAGGGGCTGTATATCGCCGCCCTCACACTTGCCGTCACACAGCTCCGCCCGAGCCAGGAAGAGCTCGAGCTCGAGTCGGTCGTCCCTGTAGAATCGGCTAAAAAGATTGTTTCTGTTGTCTTCGACCATTTCGAGCAGCACCCCGACGCAGTGAAACTGGTCCTCACCGAGTCCATCTACCACCACGTGGATGCAGAAGAGCTGCCCCCGCTGGCAGACCACTCCGACTTGTTCCTCCAGCTGAACAAGCTCCTCATGCTCGGCCAGGATGCCGGCGCGTTCCGCCCCG
The DNA here is from genome assembly GCF_001815555.1 of Corynebacterium sp. HMSC073D01. NCBI lineage: Bacteria > Bacillati > Actinomycetota > Actinomycetes > Mycobacteriales > Corynebacteriaceae > Corynebacterium > Corynebacterium sp. HMSC073D01. The sequence continues at coordinate 143,986 of NZ_KV821038.1, forward strand.
GAATCTCCGCACTGGACATGTACGCCTCCATCGTTGGCCTCTGCCTGCTCCCCTACTCCTGGAACCTCGTCTTCCGGAACCTGTACAACACGGACCTCTCCTCCGCCATCAACACGGAGGCGCTGCGGAACCAAGCCCAGGATCAAGTCATCTCGTTCCTCACCGCGCAGCTTCCGCCCACGAGCGGGGAGACGTACCTCCAATCCGAGCGCAACGAGGCACGCGAGAACGGGTCCGCGGAGAGCGATCTCTACGCCGCCGAGGAGGGTTTCGGCGACGTCTACGAATAGCTAGCTCCCACCCAGTTAACTACGACAAAAGCCTCCCCAGTTCACAGTGGGGAGGCTTTTCGGTAGTTGTTACGAGGCCTTTTTCTTGTTACCCACGAGCTTCGGTCGGCCGGTGCCGTTGACCACGCCGGCATCAATAGTCACCTTGGACACCTCCCTAGAGGGGATGTCGTACATGACCGGCACGAGGATCTCCTCCATGATGGCGCGCAGGCCACGGGCACCGGTCTTGCGGGCGAGCGCCTTCTCCGCGATCGCGCCCAGCGCGCCGTCGGTGAAGACGAGCTCCGTGTCGTCGTAGCTAAACATCTTCTGGTACTGCTTGACCAGGGAGTTCTTCGGCTCCGTCAGGACGGACACGAGGGCTTTCTTGTCCAGTTGGTTCACCGTCGCCGTGACGGGGAGGCGACCAATGAACTCGGGAATGAGGCCAAACTTAACCAGGTCCTCCGGCTGCACCTTCTGGAGAATATTCGCATTCTCCAGCTCTTCGTTGGAGCGGATATCCGCACCGAAGCCCAGGCTCTTCTTGCCCACGCGCTCCTGGATCACCTTTTCCAGGCCCGCGAACGCGCCGGAGGCGATGAACAGGATATTGGACGTATCCACCTGGATGAGTTCCTGGTTGGGATGCTTTCTGCCGCCCTGCGGCGGAATCGACGCGACGGTGCCCTCGAGGATCTTCAGCAGAGCCTGCTGCACCCCCTCGCCGGAAACGTCGCGTGTGATGGAGACGTTCTCCCCCTTGCGGGTGATCTTGTCAATCTCATCGATGTACACGATGCCGTGCTCAGCCTTCTTCACGTCGAAGTCGGCGGCCTGGAGCAGGCGGAGCAGGATGTTCTCCACGTCCTCTCCCACGTAGCCGGCCTCGGTCAGGCTCGTCGCATCGGCGATGGTAAACGGCACGTCCAGTTTCTTGGCCAACGTCTGCGCCAGGTACGTCTTGCCACAGCCGGTGGGTCCCAGCAGCAAAATGTTGGACTTCTGCAGCTCTACCCCGTCATCGGAGCCGAAAACGTTCTGCAGCTTCACGCGCTTGTAGTGGTTGTACACGGCGACGGACAGGACCTTCTTGGCCTCGTCCTGCCCGATGACGTACTCGTCCAGAAATTCCTTGATCTCCTTCGGCGTGGGGAGCGATTCCTTGTCCATCTTGGTGGCGCGTTCGACGGAGAGCTCCTCGGCGATGATCTCGTTGCACAGGTCGATGCACTCGTTGCAGATGTACACGCCGCCCCCGGCAATTAGCTTCTTTACCTGCTTCTGGCTCTTCCCACAGAAGGAACACTTAAGCAGGTCAGCGGTCTCTTGCATGCGCGACATATGGTGCTTTCACCACTCCTTGAGTTCGTTGGTTTTCTGGACGTGAGGCTTTAGCCTACCCCACACTGTCAACGCGGTTATACCGCCTTATATTTCCGCAGGGGAAGGGCCAGTTCCAGTATCGCACACCGGAACCACAGCACGGCGGAGGCCCTCGCACGATGAGCAATTCGCACGTACATTGGATGGTATGACTAACGTTTTGCACAGCATAGAATTCGGATCGTCCAACGAGGGCGACCCCATCGTCTTCCTCGGTTCACTTGGCGCCAACGCGTGGTTCTGGTCCCCGCAGCTCGACGCATTTTCCCACCACCGTCGCGTCATCGCGATCGACCATCCGGGGCATGGCGCCTCTGAGCTTTTCGACGTCCACTCGATCCCCGAGTTCGGCGATCTCGTTCTTTCCACGCTGGACACGCTCGGTGTCGACCGCTTCCAGCTCGTCGGTCTCTCGCTCGGCGGGGCCGTGGCGCAGTATCTCGGCGCACACTCCGAGCGCGTGACGAGCATCGCGCTCCTCTCCACGAATGCCAAGTTCGGCACCCCGGAGGCGTGGACAAGTAAGGCGGCCTCCGTCCGCGACGGCGGCCTCCACGAGGCAAACGCGGCCACCATCACCAACTGGTTCACCGCCGACTGGCGCGAGGAGCATCCCGCAAGCCTCGCTTATGTCCTTCACCTCATGGACTGCACCCCCAGCGAGGGCTACGCCCGCGCCTGCGAGGCACTCGCCGCGTGGGACAACTGGGAGGACCTGAAGGATATTTCCGTCCCCACCCTCGTCGTTCCCGGCGGCCACGACGGCGGCTGCACCCCCGAGGTCATGAGCACAATGGCCGAGTCCATTCCGAATTCCACCTACACGGTGATCGAGTCGGCTGCGCACCTGTCCAACGTCGAGGCCGCTGAAGAGGTCACCACGCTCCTCGCCCGCCACTTCGGAATCGACGACGATAGTCTGCTCAAGGATTCCTCCGAGACCTACCACGAGCAGTACCCCACCGAGGTCTTCGGCGAGGTCAACGACTCAGAGAAGTAACAGAAAGCCAAAAAACCGCCGGCGTGGCCGGCGGTTTTTCTCTGTCTACTTACTTGTTGAGCTTGCGGTAATCGAAGACTTCGTCGATAAGCCCGTACTCCACGGCCTCCTGGGCCGTGAGGATCTTATCGCGGTCCGTATCGATGCGGACCTGCTCCGAGGTCTGGCCCGTGTGGTGCGCCAGCGTGTCCTCCATGAGCTTACGCATCCGCTCGATCTCGCGCGCCTGGATCTCCAGGTCAGAAACCTGACCCTGCGTACCCTGCGTAGCCGGCTGGTGGATGAGGACGCGAGCGTTCGGCAGCGCCGCACGCTTGCCCTTCGCACCAGCGGCAAGGAGCACTGCCGCTGCGGAGGCCGCCTGGCCGAGGCAGACGGTGCGCACATCCGGGCGGACGTACTGCATCGTGTCATAGATCGCCATAAGCGAGGTGAAGGAGCCGCCCGGGGAGTTAATGTACATCGTGATGTCACGGTCCGGGTCGAGTCCCTCGAGGACGAGGAGCTGCGCCATGATGTCGTTGGCGGAGGTGTCATCCACCTGCGCGCCGAGGAAGATGATGCGCTCTTCGAAGAGCTTGTTATACGGGTTGGATTCCTTGGCACCGTAGGAGGAGTGCTCCACGAAGCTCGGGAGAATGTATCGCGCCTGAGGCATGTTTTGCATATCCATATCTACTCTCCTTAGGATCCAACCTGATCGTTGGTGGCGTGGGAAATAACGTGATCGCACAGGCCGTAATCACGGGCCTCTTCGGCGGTGAACCAACGGTCACGGTCGCTGTCCTTGCTGATCTGCTCGAAGGTCTGGCCCGAGTGCTCGGCGATGAGCTCGGCCATCTCCTTCTTCGTCAGCGCGAACTGTTGCGCCTGGATGGCGATATCGGATGCGGTACCACCCACACCGGCCGACGGCTGGTGCATGAGGATGCGTGCATGTGGCAGGGCGTAACGCTTGCCCTTCGTGCCCGCGGTGAGCAGGAACTGCCCCATCGAGGCCGCGAGGCCCATGGCGTAGGTTGCCACATCGCACGGCGCGTACTTCATCGTGTCGTAGATGGCCATACCGGCAGTGACAGAGCCACCGGGCGAGTTGATGTACAGCGAGATGTCCCTCGTGGGATCCTCGGCGGACAGGAGGAGGATCTGTGCGCACAGTTTGTTTGCGATCTCGTCGTTGACCTCGGAGCCAAGGAAGATAATCCGCTCGCGCAGCAGGCGCTCATACACGGAATCCCCCAGGTTCATTCCTGGTGCGGAATCAGCCATTGTCTAAACATCCTTTCGTTTCATTTACTCCACCACCCTACCTTTACCGAGCCCGCCGGATAAAGGTTGTTCGCTCATAGCGTTATCGCGACGAAAAAGCCGCCCGCGCAGAGCGGGCGGCCTCGTCAGTAGGGGGATTACTCCTCGCCTTCGACTTCCTCTTCACCGAAGTAGTCTTCCGGATCAACCTTGTTGCCGGCGTCATCCTTGACGGAAACGCGGCAGATAGCGGTTGCCAGTGCCTTACCGCGGCGGACATCGGCGACCAGGTTATAGGTCTGGCCGGTCTGCTGGATCTGCTGCAGGAACTGCTGCGGGTTCATGCCGTAGCGCTGAGCCGTGAACATGATGTGCTCGTGGATCTCCTGCTGGGTAACATCCGGCTTTTCCTGCTCAGCCAGGACATCGAGGAACAGCTGGGTGCGAACGGCGTTCTCGGCGTTCTCGCGGGACTCCTTGTCGAACTCCTCGCGGGTGGTGCCCTGCATGTCCAGGACGCGGTCGAGCATCGACTCGTCGCCACCAAACTGGGCGATGAGCTGCTGCAGCTGACCCTGCACCTGCTCCTCCACGACTGCCTCCGGCAGCGGGAAGTCAGCCTCGTCGAGAGCCTTCTTCAGAACCTCGTCGCGGATGGCAGAGGCCTGCTCGACCTTCTTCTGCTCGGTGAGGTTCTTCTCGGTGTCCTCGCGGAGCTCCTCGACGGTGTCGAACTCGGAGACCATCTGGACAAAGTCCTCGTCAACCTTCGGAAGCTTGCGCTCCTTGACATCCTTCACGGTAACGGTGACCTCGGCCTCCTTGCCGTCCTCAACACCGTTAAGGTCGGAAGAGGTGAAGGTGGCTTCCTCGCCGGCCTTGAGGCCCTTGACGGCCTTGTCCAGGCCGTCGATAAGCTCATCGGAGCCGATGCGGTGGTTGAGGCCCTCGGTAGCGGCTTCCTCAATCTCCTCGCCATCAACGGTGGCCTTGAGGTCGAGGGTGACGAAGTCATCCTTCTTGGCCTTACGCTTGACGGCCTTCAGCTCGGCGAAGCGCTCGCGAAGAGAATCGATGGCCTTGTCCACGTCCTCGTCAGTGACCTTAAGCTCCGGGACCTCGATCTCGTAAGTGGAGAAGTCCGGGATGGTGATCTCCGGGCGGACATCAACCTCGGCGGTGAACTCTACGAGCTTGCCGTCCTCGAGCTTGGTGATGTCGATGGCGGGCTGGCCGAGCGGGCGGAGGTCGTTGTCCTCTACTGCCTTGCCGTAGCGGGACGGAAGCATGTCGTTAACAACCTGCTCCAGAACCGGACCGCGGCCGAAGCGAGCGTCAATAAGCTTGCGGGGTGCCTTGCCCTTGCGGAAGCCCTTGAAGGTCACCTGCTGGGCGAGGGCCTTGTAGGCCTGGTCAATCTCAGGGGTGAGCTCCTCGAAGGGAACCTCAACCGTGATTTTGACGCGAGTGTCGTTCAACTTGTCGACGGAACTCTTCACGAGTCATTCTCCTGATCTGTAAACGTTGATTAGGTACAAAAAGGGAAGGTTAGACCTTCCCTTTCGTCGGGACAACAGGATTTGAACCTGCGACCCCCTGCTCCCAAAGCAGGTGCGCTACCAAGCTGCGCCATGTCCCGTGTGCAATTCGATTTGCTAGAAGGGAATTGTACTAAACCTCTGTAAACTTGCGCTTACATGGGGTCTCTTTATTCATTTAAATGCACTTAACCTGGCTTTACTCGCCAACAAGAGGAATGACGGATATCGCCTTTCACACACTCGGTTTCGCGCTGGAGAAGATTGTAGTCCGCCACAATCACGCACTCTCGTTCACCCCTAATTAACCCTCCACACGCCCAATTCGGAGTAGATAAACAAAATGAGGCCGGCCACCGAGAATCGGAGACCGGCCTGAACCTAAGAGAGGGAATGACGGGAATCGAACCCGCGTCACCAGCTTGGAAGGCTGGGGTAATAGCCACTATACGACATTCCCAGTGCGTTCTAGGTTACATTCCGATAACCAGGTAGACAAATTGCCAGTTCACTCCCCGCACCCGTCGAACCATTCTCCCCCTAAAGGTGTAGTGCAACGAGTGGTCAACACAATTCCCCGGCTGTTAATTTAATGACAATACGGGGTAGCAGCAGTGTGACTATCCCAACCTCCGTGCATCCACTTGTCTTTGCGTTACACTCAGAGAAAACCCGGTCGACCACGGCAAATAGCTTTCACAATAGATCCACCTTTGATAATCAATCTTTCCCACCCGTGTAGACTTTCAGGTTCTTTCCAGGTTTTAGGGCGTAAAACAGCAGTTAAGAGGGAAAAAATGGGGCAGTAAGCAGGAAAATTGCAGGTGCGTGTGTGAATTAATGAGAGCGGGGATGGTTAGACTACAACACCATGAAACCAGTAATTATTGATGCAGACACCCAGGTGCCCCTCTGGACTGCTGTGGAATGCGCGGAATACTCGAACACCGCGCGTGGCACATTCACTAGCTACGCTGGCCGCGGCAGGGCACCCAAGCCCGTAGCGAAGCTCCACGGACTGACCCTGTGGAACTCAAAGGATATTATTGAGTGGACCGAGGAGCGATCCAAGGGGAACCGCGGAGTAAACTACTAAGCGGCTACGAGGCACTTCGGTATAGCGCCGTCACGATTGATGGACGGCGCTTTTGTCATTCTGGATCGCCCCAGACAGACATGGAACATTCCAGACCGCTTGTACGTTGATACGTATAGAATTACTGCTAAGAAAGGTCCCCTCTCTATGCTCGGAATGCTGCTCATTGCCCTCATCGTCATCGGGCTAGTCGCGGCTACATCGCGTGGCCAACGACAGGTAAATCAGTTGAGCTTCGAAGATGCTCAGGCTGATGCGCGGCGATGGATCGAACGCCTCGGCGGGCAGGTACTCAACCTCACAGGCACAGATACTGCTAGTTCTCAGGCGATTGCCGATGCCTCCGAGCGCTATACAGCTGCGAATTCTCAGATTTCACAGGCCCAGTCCGTGCGCCAGGCACAGCTCGCCCGCGAGTCAGCTCTCGAAGGTCTGCACTATATTAAGGCCGCCCGAGAGATTATGGGACTCCCTGAAGGCCCCGAACTTCCCCCGCTCGAGGGGCAGAAGGCTGCAGGTAAGGTGACCGAAGAGCGCACCATTAACTACGACGGGCGCCAAATCACCGCCTCGCCACACTCCTCTGCACAGACACCGAACTACTACCCCGGTGGTCGCGTGGCTGGCAGGCCGGTCCCCGCTGGCTGGTACTCCGAGCCGTGGTGGGCACCCGCCCTCGTTAGTGGCATGTGGACAGCAGGTTCAGTGATGATGTTCTCCGCGATGTTCAACGGAATGGCCGGTGTTGGCTACGGCGCAGCCGGGTTTGAGCAGGGCTACGGCGACGGGTACGCCGATGGCTTCGAAGCCGCAGGCGGAGATATGGGCGACATGGGCGATGTCGGTGGAGACATGGGAGATATGGGCGACATGGGCGACGGCGGAGGATTCTTCGACGGTGGCCTCTTCGGTGGCGACGGCGGCGGATTCGACTTTGATTTCGACTTCTAAATAAGCGCTGATAAGCGCACAAAAATCCCGGCTGTGGAAGAGTCAACCACAACCGGGATTTTTCTTTATAAAAAGGCGATTACTTGACCTCGGGAGCGACGCCGGTCTTCTCGTACTCGGCGAGAATATCGATGCGCCGCTGGTGGCGCTCCTCTTCGCTCCAGGACTCGTCGAGGAAAGCGTCGACAAGCTTGAGCACCTCTTCCTCGGAATGCTGGCGCCCACCGATGGACAGAACCTGCGCATTGTTGTGTGCGCGGGCAAGACGGGCGGTGTCCTCATTCCAGCCGAGGGCACACCGGATGCCCTTGACCTTGTTGGCAGCCATTTGCTCGCCGTTGCCGGAACCGCCGAGCACGAAACCGAGCGAACCCGGATCCTTGGCCACAGCCTCAGCCGCGGCGATGCAGAAAGCCGGGTAATCATCCTGCGCGTCGTATTCGTGCGCGCCGCAATCCGTCACCTCATAGCCGGCCTCGATCAGGTGGGCCTTGATAGCTTCTTTAGCCTCGTATCCTGCGTGGTCAGCACCCAAATAAATATGCATACCCCTAAATGTACACTGGTACCTATGTCCCATGCTCCAGTTGTACGCAAGGTACGCCATAATGTTGAGACCAAGCCGTTCATCGTTATCTGGGAGGTAACGCGCGCCTGTGCCCTCGTATGTAAGCACTGCCGGGCAGACGCACAACACGAGCCCCACCCGGATCAGCTCACGACGGAAGAGGGAAAGCGCCTGCTAGACCAGCTGGCCAGCTATGAGAAGCCCTACCCCCTCGTCGTCTTCACCGGTGGCGACCCCTTCGAGCGCTCCGACCTAGCAGAGCTCTGCCAGTACGGCACGAACCTTGGCTTGTCTATCAGCCTCTCACCTTCGGTCACCCCCAAGGTGACCCCCGAACGGCTGCACGAACTCCGCGAAGCAGGCGGCAAGGCGATGAGCATGTCGCTTGACGGTGCAACCCCCGAAACCCACGACGCATTCCGCGGTTTCAGTGGCACCTTTGATGCCACACTAGAGAAAGCCCCGCTCATCAACGCCGAGGGGTACCGTCTACAAATCAACTCGACGCTGACTAAGGGCAATATCCACGAGGCGCCTGCGCTACTTAAGCGCGTCATCGAGATGCAGGCAAAGATGTGGTATGTCTTCTTCCTCGTGCCCACTGGCCGTGGCGCGGACCTCAACGCGCTCAGCCCCAAGGAGCGCGAGGACACCCTCGTCTGGCTCGATGACATTTCTGATCGCATTGCCATCAAGACCACCGAGGCGCCCCAATACCGGCGCGTTGTTATCCAGCAGAAGCTGCGCCGTGAACATGGTCTAGCGCCGTACGAAGGAGGCGAGCTTTACCGCTACCTCACCGAGGAGACCGAGCGTATCTTCGGCGATGCCCCCTACAAGAAGCGGAAGCCTCGCGCCCCGATGGCCGTCAACTCCGGCTCTGGTTTTGCTTTCATCGACCACATCGGGGATGTGTACCCCAACGGATTCCTGCCCTTCCATTGTGGCAACGTCAAGCAGCAGACCATCAACGAGATCTACGCTGAGTCCCCCGTGTTCGTCTCGCTTCGCCACCCGGAGGGTTGGCGCGGCAAGTGCGCGTACTGCGATTTCCACGATGTCTGCGGTGGCTCCCGCTCCACTGCCTACGCCCTGACCGGAGATGTCCGCGCATCGGATGACCAGTGCTGCTACGTCCCGCAGGCGTGGCTCGATGCCGGTGGCACCCGTGTCCACCCGGAGCACGGCACGGGGATTCAGATTTCTCGCACAGGTGAGATCGTCACCGTCCCCGAAAGCTACTAAGACGCATAAAGCGCCCTCACCTTTGTGGTGAAGGCGCTTTTTGTGTGCGATGAGTTAGTCGAACTCAGGCTTTTCGGTGCGGGAGCGCTTCAGCTCGAAGAAATGCGGGTACTGCGCGAGACGGACGGCGGCATCGAAAAGCTCGCCGGCTTCTTCCTTCGTGGGGATGCGCGTGAGGACGGGGCCGAAGAATGCGGTCTTGCCCAGGCTGATGACGGGGGTTCCCACATCGTTGCCCACGGCCTTCATTGCACCACGGTGGTACTTGCGAAGTTTGTAGTCGTATTCCTCGGTGTTTGCTACCTCGGCAAGGCTCGCGGGGAGGCCGACCTCTTCGAGGGATTCCTTGATCACGGCATCGTATCCGCCGTAACCGGAGGCGACGCGTTGGCCGATGTGCACCTTATTGCCCATCGTGGTGTAGAGCTGGTCGATCTTCTCGGGGTAATTGGTTTTCACCGCCGCGAAGACGCGGGCGGGCCCCCAGTTGGCCTTCATCTTTTCCTTGTAGTCCTCGGGGAGTTCGTCGCGTCCCTCGTTGAGGACGGACAGGCTCATGGGAATGAAGTCCACCTTGATATTGCGGACATCCTGGACCTCTTTAATCCAGCGGGACGTGATCCAGCAGAACGGGCAGCTCACATCGAACCAAAACTGAACGGTATCTTCAACCTTCACGTTTTCCTCCTTAGCTCAAACGTGGGTTAATTCTACCGAGATTGCACTGATATTGTCCGGGTTCGCTGGTACGGTACCCCCCTTATTTCCAGTTCACCTCTACGGTGTAGTCGGCTGCGTCAGTACCGGCGAGCAGCGCCTTTGTGTGGGACTCGAGAAGCTCTGCGGAGCGCTTTTCCGCGCGGTCGAGCAGGCCACTGTCAATTGCCTTCTGGCGGGCGGCATCCTCCTCCTGTGCCACGAACTCCATGGTCTCCTGCACCTTGATCTGGTTGAAGGGATTCATAGACTGGTCGTAGACAGTGATGGTGGCCGGGTCGATCTTTGATTCAGTGATCTCCACCTTGGGGCTGTTGATGGTCACTTTCTTGGAGCCGTCGTTGACCTTCACGTCAATCTTGGAGGCGTCCTTGATGCCTGCTTTGACGGTGCCGTCGTAGGTGAACATGATGTTGTTGCCGGTGAACGGGATGCCCCACCCGGCAATGATCTTGCCGGGATCTTCACGCTTAGCCACATTGGTGAACACGTACTCCTCAACGGAAAGCTCCGCGATGTCCTTGTAGCTGGCACCCAGCTGGGTGGAGCTGACAATCGGCTTGGCGTTGTGGATGAGTCCTCCACGCGTGCCAACCCAGAAGCCTGCTGCAAGGATGAGAACTACGACGAGGAGAGCCGCGATGATCCGAGAGACTGCTTTCAACATGGGGTATTCCTTTTCACTATTTCGTTCCCTGGGTTTTCACCCAACCAGTAATAAGTATAAGTTAGCTGGTATGAACCTTCGTCTGCAGCTGAAGAAAGGCGCGGCTGTACTCGCCGCCCTCGCCTGTGTTTTTGTCCCCACCTGCGCGTCTGCCGAGGCCATCGCCCCGCCCGTCGCCTCTGAGAAGGTGGCTCCCGGGACGGTGGTCTCCTCCACTCCGCTTCGCTACGGCAACGGCTTCCGCTTCGTGTACACAACGACGGATCACAACGGGCGCACAGCTTACTCCGGTGGCATGGTGCTCGAACCGTCAGCCCCCTGGCCGGGCCCCGGCCCTGTTCCGACGATCGCGTTCGCGCCCGGTACCCGCGGCGATGGCGATGCGTGTGCGAATTCCAACTCGCTCATCGGCACGTTTGATCCGCTGACGGGGGCGCTGGGCACGAACTACGAGTCCCCTATTCACATCGCGGCATCACTGTCGGGCATCCGGGTGGTAGTCACGGACTACATCGGCGTGGGCACTCCGGGGGTTCCCGGCTACACGGTCACTGACGAGGAGGGCAACGCGCTTATCGACGCGGCCCGGGCGGCTTTCCGCCTCCGTGGCCTGCCGGCTGACTCGCCCCTCGGCTTCCATGGGTATTCCCAAGGCGGAGGTGCCGCAGCAGCCGCCGCCGAGCGAGTGAGCACGTACGCGCCCGAGCTCAACGTCAAGGGCACCTACTCCGGCGCGGCCCCTGCGAACCTTCTCGCGGTTATGCCCGCCATCGACACGTCTGCCATCGCCGGGGTACTGGGCATGTCCACCAACGGGTACATGGACCGCTACCCTGAGATCCGGAAGGTCGTGGACGAGAAGTTCAACGAACGCGGCAAGCAGCTCCTGCGCGAGGCAAAGACCTCCTGCGTTGCAGATCTCTCCCTGCGCTGGGCGTTCACAGACACCCGGACACTGACCACAACTGGCGAATCCTTCCCCGAGCTCGCCTGGGGCTCACCGGAGTTCCGCAACGCCCTGCAGCAGCAGCGCCTGGGCCAGATGAAGCCCACCGCCCCGATCCTTGTGAATTCCGGCAACACTGACGACGCGATCCCCAACGAACAGGTACGCCAGATGGCCCGCGACTACTGCGACCTCGGCGCCACCGTGGACTTCAACGCCAACCTCACCCCGCTCGTGCCCGGCAAGCTCGTCCTCAACCACATCGGCCCCACTTTCGGCGATGCACCGCTGTCCATCAACTGGCTCATCGACAGGTTCAAGGGGCTCCCCGCGCCAAGCGACTGCGGGCAAATCTAGTCGCGTCAAGAAGCAAGCCACAAGCAACAAACTGTTGCCACAACTGGATAGTATGGGTGCCATGAAAATCGCTGCGTTCGACTTTGATGGCACCATTTTCTTTGACGGCCGCATCCCTGACACCATCGGAGAGGCGATCCACCGCTGGCAGGAGGCAGGCCATCTGGCCGTGGCTGCAACAGGCAGGTCGCTTACTGCTGCTGAGTACGTACTCCGGGGCTACGATATCCGGTTCGACTACTCAGTGCTCTACACCGGTGCGGTCGTCACCGACCGTGCTGGCGCTGTCCTGCACGAAACCTACCTCGACACGCCGACTGTCCAACGCGTGGTAGCCGAACTTTCCACGCAAGAAGGAATCGCCGTCTACGGCACGCGCCTAGGTAAGCTCGATGCCCTTTTTTCTGACCGGTGTGCAAAGGACGCGGTCAGCGCAATCCAGTTAGAGTACGAGGAAATGGATCCCAGCGAGATCCCCCAGTATCATTTCATCGGCTTACCCATCAGGGTTCCTGGAAACGACACCCTGCAAAAGCGGCTCGTCGCGTGGATCCAGGACACAGTCCCCGTTGAGTGCGTCACCAACCAGGACTTCATCGACATCATCCCCACCGGGTGCACGAAGGGCGCGGGACTTGCCTGGCTTGCCGGCCACCTGGGTGTGCCGCAGCACGAGGTGGAGCTCTACACCTTCGGCGACAGCTTCAACGACCTCTCCATGCACGCAGTCGCCGACGAGAGCTTCAGCTTTACTTGGTCTCCCCAAGAGGTGCAGGAGAAGACAACTCACGTGGTAACGAGCGTCGAAAAGCCACTGGAACAACTCCGATAGACTGGGCACCATGAACGCTCACTTCTCCCCCGGCGCGCGCGTCGCTTTTTATGGCCCGGTCCATGTGCGAGGGCAGCGTGTCCCGGACGGTGTGCCACTGACGGTGCTCTGCACGCAGTTGGGGCTCACCCACGTCACCGACCCCTCACACGGCGTAGACCTCGTGGTGTCCGATACCCCCATCCCCGGCTGCGGCACCGCCACCCACGCCGAGTTTTCCGCCTGGGCTGACGGCATGCTGGACGCGCGGGACACCGCACCCCAGTGGCAGCAGACCCCGCAGGCGGCCACCGCTCCCCCGGTGACGGCGCCCTCCTACCCGAGCTTCCCCAGCACGACACCGACGCCCCTGCCCGCAGAGGTCGGCTCGACGAGCTCCGCCGTCGTGCCCACAGACGAAAAGAACCCGTGGAAACCCGTTCTGGGAGTGACCGTCGCGTTCTTCGCCATCGCCATCGTCGGTGCCGGGACTGTGGATTCGAACAACGAAACGGCAGCTGCGGTGATGGGCTGCATCCTGCTCGCCCTCATGGTCGCCTTCGTTGTCCTCTTCCTCATGGCGCTGTACAAGACGATCCGCAAATTCTTCCGCTAGTCGGAGCTACCCTTGTACAGGAAGGGGTTCGGCGGGGTGATGCCGTACTCCTGGATCTTGGGGAAGATCTCCGCGTAGATGCGCCGCTGCACGGCCCACTGGCGGCCAGGCAGCGTCTTCACCGTAATACGAATATTGGCGTGATCCGGTTTCACGCTCACGATGCCCTGCACAGACGGCTTTTCCAGAACCATCTTCTTGATGTCCTCGGCCTGCACCGCCTGCTTGGCGGCCTCCTCGATCGCCTCCCGCGCCGAGTGGAAATCGTTTTGCAGGCCGATGGGGAAATCGATGCGCGCCAGCGCGTAGCCCTGGGAGAAGTTACCCACGCGCTCGATCTGGCCGTTGCGGACAAACCACACCGTGCCGTCAATATCGCGCAGGGTGGTCAAGCGGAGGGTGACCTCCTCCACATCGCCGACAACCTCGCCCACGTCGATCGTGTCACCGACACCGTACTGGTCCTCCATGAGCATGAAGATGCCGGCGAGGAAGTCTTTGACGAGGGATTGCGCGCCAAAGCCGACTGCCAAGCCGACAACACCGGCGGAGGCAATGATGGGGGCAACGTTTACTCCGAGGTTGCGGAGGATCTCCAGCGCCGCCCACGCCCAGATGACGATGAGGGCCGTCGACCTGGCTACGGAGGCAAGCGTGTCGATGCGCCCCTGCTTGCGCTCCTGGCGGGCCTTCGCCTCGTAATCGGCGATCTCCGCCTCCTTGGGGCTGAGCACAGGCAAGAAGGAGTGCAGTGGCTTTTCCTTCTGGTACGTGGCGAACTTCCTGATCGCCAAGGTGATCACCCATTGCCCGATGAAGGCGGCGATGATGGTGATCAATATCCTAAACGGGCGCTGGATGAGCCACATCTGCGTGTCCGGGTCACTCCACCAGTTATTAAAAATGATGACTATCTTGTCCCACATGGTTATTAGGGTACCGCAGCTGTGTTCGAGAAGACCGCTGCGATCGTGACCGGTTCGGTTTACGATGGGCCCATGGATAGCACCTCTCCGGCACTCACCGATATCCTCAGCTACGACTACCTCGCCTGGGTTTCCGACGACGGCAGCTTCGAGCGCGCACTCGATATCCACGACATCACCATCGTCTCCCAGTCTGATCGAGTGGTGGAGGCGGATGTCCAAGGCACCGCCGATGAGCCCTACCGGGTGACGCTCACCGCCTACGGGGATATCGTGTTGCCCACGTGCACGTGCCCGGTGGAATGGAACTGGTGCAAGCATGCCATCGCCGTGGGGCTGGCACTCTCCCCGGAAGACGGCAACGCCGGCGAAGGCCCCTGGGGCCTCGACTGCGCCGCGGTGGAGGAGCGCTTTTTTGACCAGGCCCCGCGCGAGACGCTCGTCCAGGTGCTGCGCGACTACCCTGTGGAAAACCACGCCGATCCCCACCCTCTGCTCACGCCCGCGGTGCTCACCGTGGGGACACCGCAGGAGGTCGCAGCGCTCATGCGGATGGCGATGAAGAGCCTGGCGGAGACGGCACGGCACAGGGTTGTGACGATCAAAAAGTCGAAATCTACCTACGGCTACACGGATGACCTGATGGATATCCGCGACGATTTCGAGGGCACCATCGAAACACTGAACTCCCTCGAGGAAGCCGGGCGCGGCAAGTACCTCCTCCCCGTTATCGAGAAGCTCATCGAGTCGCTCCTGCTCCTGTGCGAGCCGGACCTGCGGATCTGCGACTTTATTTCCCTGTTGCTTAAGGCCCTCGCGCTGCACCTGCGCCACTGCCAGGCCGTCGATGCTGGATCCACGCACCTTGTCACCTGGCTTGCGCACACCCTGACAAGCATCAACGAATACCTGCCATTCTTTGATTTCACCCCCTACTCCCTCCTGACGGAAAAGAAAGACCTCCTCGCCGCAGCGGAGGCAGCCAAGGCGCGTGGCGACGACCAGATCCACGCCCACTTCTGCCTCCTCACCGGCGACGACGCACCACTTATCACCTACCTCACCGGCGAGAACACGTTGCTCCTCGTGAGGTATTTCGCCGACCACGACCGCCTCGACGAGGCGCGCGCCGTCATCCGCGACGCGTGGGACCCGGACTCCAGTGCCTGGATCGACGACGACGATCTCGGCATCCTCATCCGCTACTACCTCCCCGTGGAGGACTACCTCCACTGGCTCAAGGAACGCGCAAAAACAAGCTACTGGGGTTACGCCATAGAGTATGTCCAGCACCCACTCGTCAGCTACGACGACGCCATGGCGCTCATCGAAGTGATGAAACACCACAAACCTGGTATCCCCTATGCGTATGACACCCGGGCAACCCTCCGGTTTCTCACCGCCGCACACCACAAGCGCATTGATGAGGCCCTGCAGCTTTTCTACACCTGGGGCCCCCTGATTCAGCCCGACTACATCGCCGATTTCGCCATCGACCAGCTCCCCAAAACCCACCCTCTCACCTGCGTGGAGATGGTCCGGGACTGCGCCGACCGGCTCGTATGGCAGGAGAAGTACGCCGCTGCCGCCACCTACCTTGTCACGCTGCAGCGCGTCATCGCCGCCTCCCCGGAAGCCTCCCGCGCCGCCCGCGACGCCGTCATCGCGATCATCAAGGAGCACCCCGGCGACCAGGACCTGCGCTGCGAGTTCAACTGCAAAAACCTCATCACAAGCCTGGACACCTAGGCAGCACTACGCTGCCGGAATTTCTTCAAGCTCGTAGTCGCCGGACAATGAAAAGTTCTTGGCTACGTTCATGAAATAACGGGAATGCGATTGCTTAATCTCGTCCAGGCTATGGGCAGCGATGACCACAACCTCCACGTCAGGCTCGCCACGGTACCGATCTTCCCTTTCGATCCGCAGAGCCAGCGCCGCGTCACGATCCGCGAATTCTGACATACGCAGCTCCCCGGTTTTGCTGTTGTACACGAGAACGAAGTATTTCATTTTGTCACCTCACTTTGGGTTGTGGACTGGCCATCTTTTTCATTTCCTGCAGAATTTCAGCTAATTCCTCCAGATGTTTGACGAGTCTAGCATTCTGGAGGGCAGAAAGGGTTGCGTACGTTTCGGCTTGTACCAAACTTGCTAAGGTGTTTGCCCTAAGTACTTGTGTTTCTACTGACAACGGGAGAAAATGCCGAGAGTTGACCAAATTCATGAGGGCTGTGTTTGTATTCTCCGATCGTGATTCGATAGCCTTCTCAATCTCTGCAATGTCTGTAGATATGCGTTGAAGGTTTGAATACACCACTCCCAGAGGCTCATCCTCACTGAGCTCAATTTCTTGATACCTAATTTTTCTACCCATAACGTCAGCAAGCATCTCGTAGGCATTTGCCCATCTCGCCTGTAACAGCGTCCTCAGTTGGACTTCCACGATCCCTGCGGGAGATCTAATGATTGTATGCACCGCACGATAGCCGTGCTGCGCGTCCTCCCTATAGTCCCGAATCAGCACCTCTACATCTTCCGCCCCAAGAAATTCTTCGATCGAGTATGCCATCTCGATCAAATCGCCTAAGAAACAGTCTCACTCCAATCTCACCCCGACGAAGTCGAACATTTTTGACAGCTGCACGTTGGTATGAAGAATTTTCTCGGAGGCGGTCTTCTCAGTCTTCACTCGTGTATTTGCGGTCAATAGTTGGCAATAGGGAAACTGATTTACTAGCAGATCTTGAAGAGTAAAAAGTGTCTTTTCCCCTAGAGTGCTGTACCAACTCAGAATTTGCTGGCGTTGTTGCGGAGCCTCCGTTTGTTTCCCTGCATAAAACTTTCCAAGTCTATCAACGGCTTTCTTACTAAAAGGTGGCTTCTTCAGCAAGAAGCCTTAGTAGTCGTCTTTAACGTCCATCCGCATACACTCTTCCCACACTTCACCAGGACAAAAGGCCCGTAAAATTCAGGACTCATCAATATCGTAATTTAGATGCGTAAAATTTTCTCCTCCGAGAAATATCCGGACTTATCTTTGCTCCAATGGAAGGAGCCACTTAAGAATTGGCTTCAAACTCACACGAGGAAATGGACGGTACTCGGGATCTGGCCTTATACGGCTTAGACAGTCCCCCAATCTGCGATCTCTTAAATCTTCGGGACCAGTGGTTAAGTAGGTCCCAAAAATAGGTTAAAGTGAATAATCAAAAGGCGAAGAGCACGTCCCCTGATCGCGTTTAAATGGACGCTTTACCCCTCACCCAAGCAACTCCCAATATTTATAAACTGAGGTTACCCTCGTTTAGTGGACACCCTAGTTGTACGGATCGTGTGTCCGTAGGAGAGGATGTTCAGTATGGGGCAGCGCAGGATGTTTAGTCCTGAGTTTCGGTCAGAGGCAGCCAAGCTTGTCATCGAGACGGGACGCCCGATTGCCCATGTTGGAGAGGAGCTCGGCGTGAGTTCGGGCTTGTTAGGCAAGTGGGGAAAGCCCAAAAGCAACGCGATGGGAACGCAGATGGGAAAAGTGAGGCGGATTTGCGTGCAGAAAGCGCCAGGCTACACCGTGAGTTAACCAAAGCCCGGTTGGATAATGAGTTCTTGTCACAAGCAACCGCCTTCTTCGCTGCGAAGCAACGCGAGAGGAAAAATTCCCACTAATGCAGCCAGAGCAAGGCGAACTTCAGCATCAGCCGCATGGCGAGACTGTTGGAGGTCTCCCGGTTAGGGTATTACGCCTTGTTAAACAAGCAGCAAAACAAAGTATGTGGCGGCGATCCGAAGGAGAAGTATTACACCGACTTAGATACTAGGATTCGAACGATCTGGCGTGACTCAGATGAGGTATATGGTGCCCCCCGTATCACTGCTGAGCTGCATGCTCAGGGTGTGAAAATCAACCGGAAAACCGTGGCTAAAAGAATGCGATTGTTAGGTATTTAAGGGGATATCCCCTCGACGGTTTGTGCCTATCACGACCGTGCACTCTGTTCGTGGGACGCAGATTCCTGATCTGGTCAAGCGCATGTTTGATGCCGGCTACCTAAACAAGGTGTGGATGTCGGATATTACATATTTGATAACTGGTGAGGGCTGGTTGTACCTGTGTGCGGTCAGGGACGGTCACTCCCGCCGGGTTGTGGGCTGGGCGATGGACAGTATTCAAACCACTGACCTGGTGGAACGCGCCCTGCGGATGGCCCACACACTGCGTGGCGAAGTAGCAGACGGTGTGGTGTTTCATGCTGATCGTGGTACCCAGTTCACCAGTGACCAGTTGTGGGAGGTGTGCCACGAACTCGGTGTCGCCCAATCAGTGGGACGCACCGGCGTGTGCTTCGATAATGCGATGAGAGCGTGTCAAGTTGTTTGTGTGTGGGGGTGTTACATGTACTTGTCGAAGCGGTCTGGGTAGGCGACCGCCATTTGGTTGATTGCTTGCTTCCAGTTACTGACTCTGGCTCCTTCCACGAGCCGTCCGGCAGACGCCGAGGCTCTCTTTCCTTCCTTGGCGCGGCGTAGTGCTCGTTTGTCTTCAATGTTGCAGATCATCAGCCACAGTGTCTTCAAAGCGGACTCATCATTGGTAAATTGCACCCGGTTACGGGTCGCGTTCCGCAGCTCATTATTGAACGACTCAATCGAATTCGTGGTGTAAATCACCTTCCGTGCCATGGGCGGGAACTGCAAAAACGGGATGAACCTATCCCACGCATCCCTAAACACGCGAACCGATTGCGGATACTTCTGGCCAAGTTCGGATTCTGCAAATTCATCCAGGGCCTGTTTCGCCCCCGTCTCATCCACCGCAGTGTATCCCCGGCGTAGCGCGGCAGACACGTTTTTCCTGTCGCCGTAGGCAACCCACCTGTTAGCAGCGCGAATCAGGTGCACAATACAGGTTTGCACCATGGAGCCAGGCCAGGTGGCTTCCACAGCGGCAGGAAGGCCCTTCAGACCATCGCAGCAGACAATGAAGACATCTTTGACACCACGGTTGGACAGTTCCGCGCAGACATGTGCCCAAAAGGCAGCCCCTTCTTCTTTTGCGATCCACAAGCCGAGGACGTGCTTAATTCCCTCCATATCCACACCGATAGCCATATATGCGGATTTCTTTACCACCCGTCCGCCGTCACGTACGTTGATCCGTAACGCATCAAGGAAGATGACCGGGTAAAACTCCTCCAACTGACGCTGCTGCCACACCATCACCTCGTCCAACACAGCATCAGTAACAGCAGAAATCGTCTCATGGGACACATCCACCCGCATCGCTTGGGCCATATGATGTTGGATGTCCCTTACAGTCATTCCTCCGGCGTACAAGCTGATGATCATGTCATCGACATCGGTTAGCCTGCGAGTACCTTTGGGCACCATCAGTGGAACAAACGACCCATTGCGATCCCTAGGAACACTGATGGTTAACGGCCCGTAGTTGGATTCCACGGTTTTGGTGTAACTACCATTGCGATGATTTGATTCACCTACCTCCGATTTCTTCTTCCTATCGCCATGGACATAGCCCAAGTGCGTATCCATCTCCGCGTTCAACCCACGGGTGATCGAGGCTTGCAGCATGCCACGCACCAAATCATTGGCATCGTGGGTGGATGTGCCAAGCTCATCAATCAGCTTTGCGATCTCTGGATTAGCAAGAAGCTTCTTCTCAATCGCATCAATCTTCGCCTTATCAGCCGGATCTCTTTTCGCCACAGTAGTCATAATGGCCTAACTCCAATCATGAAGGGGAATCCCTCACACACAAACCATTAGACACTCTCTGCGATGAGTGAAACGCTTTGGTCCACCCAGAAAATGAAATTCTACGACCGGAGGACATGGGCCACCAGAAGCGAAGCCAAAAAAGCGGTTGCCCGGTGGATTGAAATAGTCCACAACCGGCGGCGTCGCCACTCCAGTATCGGCATGATAAGCCCCGTCGAATTCGAAAACCAGATCACCGACCCACCCACCAAGAAACCGGCGGTTACCCCCGAAGCCGCCTAAACCACCGTCCACAACTTGCGGGCAACCCCACCACCCGAACGAGAAAACCCGCACGGCTGCCCACCCACGCCCAACACAAAAAGAACTCACAACGCCCAGACTCAACCCCCGCACCACACCCCCACCAGGCAAGAACTAGATAGGAATACCCCCAACAATAAGCCCCCTTCATAGATTTCCTCCTCTACCACTGCTGAGAAAAAGGGAATGGCGAACCCCTTGTTTTCGAGATTGATTTTCGAGGGTATAATAATTGCGTAAATATC
The DNA here is from genome assembly GCF_001815555.1 of Corynebacterium sp. HMSC073D01. NCBI lineage: Bacteria > Bacillati > Actinomycetota > Actinomycetes > Mycobacteriales > Corynebacteriaceae > Corynebacterium > Corynebacterium sp. HMSC073D01. The sequence goes on from NZ_KV821038.1 coordinate 164,614, forward strand.
AGTTCGGGCGTCTCGCCCATTACTAGTTAGAGGGTTTACAAATGACAACCCCCCCCCCGCCTAATCATCAGGTAGACCAGTTTTCTCAGCCAGCCGCAGCAAAAGGTATAAGCGCAACAAGCATCATCGGCCTTGTTCTCGCAATCATTGCTCTCCTCTTGTGCTGGATTCCCATCATCAATAACATCGCCCCTATCTTTGCACTCGGTGGCATCATTCTTGCGGGAATCGGTATCTACTCCACTCGCCCCGCAGGCAATACACGTGGGCGAGGCATCGCCATCGCAGGCCTAGTTATCGGAATCCTCAGCGTCATCGCCACCATTGGTACCCAGGCATTTTTTGGCAAGGTCGTGGACGATGCTTTCGACACTGACAGCACCTCCTCTGAGACATCCTCCGTGGCAGCGGCCAAGGGCGATTCATCTGCAGCACCCAAGGGCGACCTGGGTGAAGAGGCTGACCTAGATAAGATCTTCCATGCAAAGATCACAGAGGGTGCTGTTTCCGTGCCCGATTACGAGGGTGCATCCACCTTCGCCACCACCGTGGAGATCTCGAACATCCAAACGGACAAGAACCTCAACCCCTTCGATGTTCACGTTCAAGCTTTCCAAAACGGAGTGGAACTCGAAACTGCCATCTATTTTGATGCCGAGCCGGAGGGTTATACCCCCGGAGACTCCTTTAAGGAAATCCAGCCGGGTGGTACCCAGTCACAGGTTCATGGCTTTGTCCTCCAAGATGAGACCAACCCCGTCACTATTCAGGTGGAGTCCACCTTCGACTTCAATGATCAAAAGGTAACCAAGACCTTCCAGCTCTCCTAACTCCTTTCTCCAACGCCACCTCTCTACCTAATGGATAGAGCGGTGGCGCTTTGTTATTTCCCCCCTACCTCGGATCCTTCTCGCACCCCACACCGTCGCTGTTGCCATCGAGCTTGCCGTGCCCGGCGACGTACCCCGGCTCCCCCGCGTGAATCGGGCGACCGAGGGTATTCCACACGTCTTTGCAGTTGGCGTATGAGGACTTCCCTCCGGTGTCAGCCGTCCCCATGAACCCGTTGGCTTGCTGGGGCGCAGGCGAGGCATCAACGGTCAAAGTCGGCGCTTCCTCCACCGGTGCGGGTGGTGGCGGCAAGACCGCAGCTGGCTGCACCTCCGCCTCGGTAGGTTCCACTGT
>NZ_KV821038.1:165898-166507 GCF_001815555.1 Corynebacterium sp. HMSC073D01
TAGGTTCCACTGTTCCTGTGCTCGTCACGGTCAGCTCCTGTGACTGCGTAGTCGTGGTGGTAGATGACGAGGAGCTCGCGGTGGTGCGCGTCGTCGATGTCTTGTTTGTTGTCGCCGTCAAAGAAGTAGTCGGCGACGTGCTCGTCGTCGGCGTTTCCTCACTGGTGGTTTCCTGTTCGGGCGCGAGCACTACAAAGCCAGCGAACAGGACGACCATCACGATGGAGACGATCCCCCAGTGACGCGACCGCTTCGAAGGCGGGTCCTCTACCCCCATCCCCGCGACTATGTCCGGGTTATCGTCACCGATCATCGTCGCTAGTCGACGATTATTCTCCACCGTCTCCTCGTACCTATCCCATTGCTTTTGGTCCCGCCGGTCCGAGATAATCCACCAGGCACCCGGGATAACGAACACCAAACCGAAGAGCAGCATGAACAGCGTTTCGGGCATCACCAAACCAACGATGGCGAAAAATATTCCGAACACCAAGGATGTCCACGCTAAAAAACGCCCCCACCTTCGAGGACGAGAACTGACCTTTGCCATGCCTAGCGCTCCTTACCGCCTAGAGGTGTGATGTCTCACTAGTTTTTGGACACGGAGTC
>NZ_KV821039.1:0-14196 GCF_001815555.1 Corynebacterium sp. HMSC073D01
ACTGCTCGAAATACAACCCCCTCAGCAGGGGGGTTCCCTTCGCACGTCGAAAAGCAAAAACCCCAGGCTCTTGGAGCCTGGGGCGAGGTGAGTGACTAGCAGTTGTAGTACATCTCGAACTCGAGCGGGGTCGGGCGGAGACGTGCCGGGGTGATCTCGTTATCGACCTTGAACTTCACGTACGTGTCGATGAGGTCCTCAGTGAAGACATCACCCTCGGTGAGGAACTCGGAATCCTCGGCGAGAGCCTTGAGAGCCTCTTCGAGAGACGCGGGAGCCTGCGGGATGGACTGGGCCTCCTCCGGCGGGAGCTCGTACAGGTCCTTGTCCACCGGGGCATGTGGCTCGATGCGGTTCTTGATGCCGTCGATACCAGCCATCATCATGGCGGCGAAACCGAGGTACGGGTTGCCCGACGGATCCGGCGCACGGAACTCGATGCGCTTTGCCTTCGGGTTCGAGCCCGTGATCGGGATACGAATCGCTGCGGAACGGTTGCGCTGCGAGTACACGAGGTTGATCGGGGCCTCAAAGCCCGGAACGAGACGGTGGTAGGAGTTCAGCGTTGGGTTCGTGAATGCGAGTACGGCCGGTGCATGGTGGAGGATGCCACCGATGTAGTAGCGGGCCATGTCGGACAGTCCGCCGTAGCCAGACTCGTCGTAGAACAGCGGCTCGCCGTCCTTCCACAGAGACTGGTGGGCGTGCATGCCGGAACCATTGTCACCAGTAAGCGGCTTCGGCATGAAGGTGACGGACTTGCCGGCTTCGATTGCCGTGTTCTTGATGATGTACTTGAATGTTTGCAGGTCGTCGGCGGCGTGCAGCAGCGTGTTGAAGCGGTAGTTGATCTCATGCTGCGAGCCGGTGCCCACCTCGTGGTGGAAACGCTCGATGTGGAAGCCGGCCTTCTGGAGATTCCGGGTCATATCGTCGCGCAGGTCAACGAGGGTGTCAGCAGGGGCGACGGGGAAGTAGCCACCCTTGATCGGGGTCTTGTTGCCCAGGTTGTAGGAGCCGTCCAGGTCGATTTCCTTGTCGCGGTTCCACCAGCCCTCGTCGGAGTCAACGTGGAAGAAGCCCTGGTTGGTGTCCGTCGAGTAGCGCACCGAGTCAAAGATGTAGAACTCGGCCTCCGCGCCGAACTGGCACACATCGGCGATCCCGGTGGAAGCCAGGTACTCCTCGGCCTTGCGGGCGACGTTGCGGGGGTCGCGGCTGAACGGCTCGCGGGTGAACGGGTCGTGGACGAAGAACTTGATGTTGAGGGTCTTCGCCCGACGGAAAGGATCCAAAACTGCGGTGGAGAGGTCTGGAAGAAGCGTCATGTCGGATTCGTCGATGGTAGTGAATCCGCGGATGGAGGAGCCATCAAAGGCGAGGCCCTCTTCTACCGCACCCTCATCGAATTCAGAGGCCGGAATGGAAAAGTGGTGCTCGATTCCGGGGACATCTGTGAAGCGAATATCAATGAATTCCACTTCCTCGTCCTTGATGAATTTCTGAATCTCCTCCACATTTTTGAAGGTCATTATTTCTCCTCGCGCGTGTCGCTTACAGATGTTTAGAGTCTACTTCATGCCTCCGCGCTAATACATCTGAACTGCCGGGTAAGGTTATCGGCATGCGCGACAAGAATTCCAGCTGGCTCAACGGCCCACAGATTCCTGCTCAAAATGAGGACCCCTCGCGGCCGAATCGGTGGCCGGGGGAGCAAATCGGTTTGGCGGAATCTGGCCCCGGCTCGCTTGCTTCCATGATGCGACGGATCGGGGGCTTGCTCATCGACTGGATCATCGCTGCCATTGTTGCGTCGGTCATCACCCACTTCACCCACGCGTTGGGAGGCCAGGCGACGGTCCAACTCCTTGTGTGGGCGGTTATCTCTGTGGTTTCTGCCACGCTGTTTGCGCGCACCCCGGGGCAGGCAGCCTTGGGCATGGGCATCGCCTGTATCGATAGGCCGGGGCAGCGCGTCGGGTTCCTTCGGTGCCTGGCACGCACGCTTCTCACGGTCTTTATTCTTCCCCCGATTCTTACCGACGCCGATGGTCGCGGTCTCCACGACCGTGCCACAGGCACGGCCGTTATTCGCGGTTAATCACACCAGCAGGAAGAACAGAGCCTGCGCGCAGATGATCTTGGTGATCATCGCCATCGGATAGACCATGGCGTACCCCGCCCCGGGCATATCATTTCTAGCCTGGTCGGATGCGTAGCTGAGAAGAGCAGGGTGCGTATGGAGCGCGGCGATGAAACCGGTGAGCGTTCCGTACGGTATTTTGAGCACCTTGTGGCCGACGACCACCGCCGTCGTAGCAAGCCCCATGGTAATGATGGCACCGAAGCCAATAACCTGGAGGGACGTTGGATCGTGGAGTGCGGAAGCGAAGCCAGCTCCGGCTGTCGTGCCAATGCCGGCGAGAAACAGTGTGAGACCAAACTCCTTGAGAATTCGGCCAGCGGCATACGGTAGATGCCACACGAAGTGTCGCGTGCGGGACAGGGATCCGAGGATGACGCCCATAACCAGTGGGCCACCCGCAGAGCCTAGCTTGAGAGAGACACCACCTGGAAGCGGAATAGCGATCATGCCGAGGAGCAGGCCGAGAAGCAGCCCGCTGAGGAGGGGAAGCATTTCGAGGGTCGCCGCTTGGGTGTAGGAATCTCCGAAGAACCGGCGCGCCTTCTCACGATTTTCTGGTGTCGACACGATTCGGATGCGATCACCCAGGTGCAGAATCATATCCGGGCGCGCAACCTGATCGTCGTCGCCGTGCTTGACGCGCGAGATGAGGACACCGGGCAGCTTAGGTTTGAGTTCCGCCAGGGGGTACCCGACAGTGGATTCGTCTGTGACTACGAGCCGGTCGTAGTCTAAGCCCTTGTTGCGGTCTGGACGGGAACTGACAAAGGAACCGATGAGGCGCTCTGACTTCTTCAGATCCTCCGGAGATCCGGCAATAGTGAGGATATCGCCGATCTTCGGGCGGTCTCCGGTTCCGGCGAGTATTTCCTTCTTGCCGCGACGAATGCGGGTGATGATGATCCCCAGATCGAAGATTTCGGGAATATCATCCACGGGTGGGAGGTTATTGACTTCCACCTCGATCTGCCAGTGCTCAAGCTCGTGGGGAGTCAACCCTGCCTCGTCTGCTTCCTTTTCGTAATCCACCCGGAACACTCTCTGGAAGATGGCGAGCACGATGATGACTCCGAGCACGCCTATCGGGTAGGTCAGGGAATAGGTCACGACCGGGACCTGCGCATTGCCGATCCCCGAGCTGTTAATGGATTCCACCACTGCGGCTAGCGCGGGTGTGTTCACGAGTGCGCCGGTGAAGATGCCACCCGCCGTATCGGGTCCGAAGCCGAGTAGTAGCGCTCCTCCAACGGTTGCCACCGTGGCGAGGAGGAGAAGAATGACGAGGTAGAGGTTCAGTTTCCAGCCCGTCGTTCGCAGGGTGTGGAAGAATCCGGGGCCGAACTCAAGGCCGATCGTGTACACGAAAAGCGTCAGACCCATGTTGTAGAGCAGTGGTGGGAGCTCGATATCGGGGGCGAGTGTAGCGAAGCCAAGGCCGACGAAGAGGACGGCCGCCACGCCCAGTTTGATGCCAAAGAAGTTAATTTTCCCGATGATAAGACCAACAGCCATGATTACCACGAGGGTAAATAGGGGGTTGTCCACGAAAAACTCCATACATTAACACCACCAAATTTGCCCCACATTATCTATAAGTGCCCCCGAAATGGGGCAAAAAAGAACCCTCGCCCGCGTGGGCGAGGGGGATGGTGGTGCAGACAGAGGGGATTACTTGGAGCGGTTTGCGTGCCTGCGGGCGCGCCGGTTCATGCCAGACATCTTGGCCCCCTTGGGTAGTGGCCCCTTGGGGAGACCGGCGCCGGGGCCGGACTGGGCATCCATGGACTCCACGCGAGCGGCCATGCCGGGGACCGCGTTCTTCTTGTAATTGCGCGGAAGCTTCATAATCTCACGCTGCAGCTTCTTCAGCGGCACCTGGCCTTCGCCGTCGCCAACGATGAACTCGTACACGGGGATCTTCTTGGCGATCCGGTTAAGACGCTTCTTCTGCTGCTCCATGAGCGGCTTGAGGCGGTGCGGCTCGCCCTCTCCGACGAGGATGATGCCTGGGGCACCGACGACACGGTGCACGACATCCATGTGCGTGTTGGCAGCAACTGCAGTCTTAGAGCGCCACTGCATACCGGGGCCGTCCTTGAGGTTTTCAACCACCCACGCGGCGGCACCAGGCTGATCTGCGGTGCGTTCGTAGAAGCTAGACTCCATGCGCTTGGGGAAGATATACATGGCGAGCATGGCGCCCAGCATGAGGCCGATGATGAGGCCGAACCACTGAGCGGAGAAAGCAAGGCCGATAAGGAACCCGAGGATACCGAGGCCGAGGAAAGCCGACAGCATGAGCGGGATAAGTTTCTTATCCTGCTTCCGCTGCATGTTGAAGGCTTCCCATACCTGCTTGCGGGTCTGCTTGCGCTGTTCGCGCTTGGCTTTCTTGGCTTCCTTCTCCTGAGCTTTTATTTGTTCTTTCTTGCTATCTGCCATGTGTACCACCCTTTACGTCGTCGTTTTATCTGCCGGAAGTAGTTTACAGTGCGGGCCCGCCTTACTTCACACCGACGGGCGTATCCTTGCTCGGCCCGTACTTCTTGAGCAGCGTGGATGCCTCCTGTGCAGTGGAACCTTGGGAGGTTTCGGCCAGGTGGGCGAGGTTTTCGGGGAGTTTCTCACCGCGTGCGGCAATGGTCTGCGCGTACAGGCGACCTGCGCGGTAGGAGGACCGGACCAGAGGACCGGACATGACACCGGAAAACCCAATTTCCTTGGCGTACTCGGCATGCTCGACGAATTCTTCTGGCTTCACCCAGCGGTCGATCGGGTGGTACCGCAGACCGGGGCGGAGGTATTGGGTGATGGTGATGATGTCGCAGTGCGCGGAACGGAGGTCGTCGAGCGCCTCACGGATCTCCTCTGGGGTTTCGCCCATGCCGAGGATGAGGTTGGACTTGGTGACGAGACCGAAGTCGTGCGCTTGCTGGATGACATCAAGGGAGCGGTCGTAGCGGAACGCCGGGCGGATGCGCTTGAAGATGCGCGGTACAGTCTCCACGTTGTGGGCGAAAACCTCGGGCCGTGCCTCGAAAACGATGCGGAGGAGGTCCGGCTTGCCCGAGAAGTCAGGGGTGAGGTTTTCCACGCCGGTGTGCGGGTTCAGTTCGTGGATCTTGCGCACGACCTCGGCGTAAAGCCACGCTCCTTCGTCGTCAAGATCATCGCGGGTGACACCGGTGATGGTGGCATAGTTGAGTCCCATCTCGCGGACGGACTCGGCGACGCGACGTGGTTCATCGCGGTCAAGAGGATCGGGCTTGCCGGATGCGATCTGGCAGAAGTCGCACCTGCGGGAGCACTGTGATCCGCCGATAAGGAAGGTCGCTTCGCGGGATTCCCAGCACTCGTGGAGGTTGGGGCAGCCGGCTTCCTGGCACACCGTGTGCAGCGAGGCACCGGCGACGCGTTCGCGCATGTCCCGCAGCTCCGGGCCGGTGGATACTTGGGTGCGGATCCACCGCGGCTTGCTTTCGATCGGTGTGGTTGAGTTTCGGCGCTCAACGCGCAGCATTCTCTTTTCAGCCATGGTTTTTCCTTGTCTACTTGTGGTCGTGTGCGTGTCGACGATGGGGGAGACCCTTGGTTGGGTCGGGAGCGGAGCCGAAGGTGTGATCTGCCACCTGCAGCCGCCCTTCGAACGCTTCGATGAGATTGTGGACGAGCGGTTCGGTTACTTCTTCCACGGTGACATCGCGCCCCAGTTCATCGCTCATCGTGGTCACCCCTGCATCGGAAATCCCACAGGGGACGATGTAGTCGTAGTATTCCAGAGTGTTGTCACAGTTGACGGCAATTCCGTGCATCGTCACGCCACGGGTGATGCGGATTCCGATAGCCGCAAGCTTGCGATCTGGCTTGCCATCTGAAGCGGGGACCCAGACACCTGACCGGCCGTCGATTCGTCCGGCTTCGTGGATTCCCATGTGTCGGACGGTTTGGATGATCGCCTCTTCTAGGCGACGCACGTAGTCGACAACATCGACGGGATCGTCGAGCTTAATGATGGGGTAACACACCAGCTGGCCGGGGCCGTGCCACGTGATGCGGCCGCCGCGGTCGATGTCAACAGTCTCGATATCGGAAATTGTCGGGCGATCCTCTGGCTGAGTCCGCTTGCCGGCCGTATACACCGAGGGGTGCTCGAGGACGAGGATCGTATCCGGGATTTCCTCATCGTGGCGCTGGAGGGCGAGTTTTGCTTGTTCGTCCCACATTTGTTTGTAGGACTGCTCGCCGAGTGTTCGCACGTCAATCGGATCAGAGGACTTTCTGATGGGTTGATCAGAGGGGGTGAAGGGAGGACGAGGTGCTGTCATAATACCTTTCAACGCTACGTAGCCGTTGACGCTTCCCTGCTACAAGAAGCGCTGTGACCGGGAACATTTTGTGGCCAGTCACATGCTGTACTTATAGGGACTATCTTACTGCATCGCCCAGCTTCATTGTCTCGGGGGAGCTGGGCTTTTGCTTCACGGGTGTGGTGGATGGCCGTTAGTTAGGTAATTTAGATACTATGGTTGACTTGCTTAGTTCTAACACCCTCATTGCGGTCTTCCTTGTCATCGCATTGGGGGCGTGGTTTGGGACCGTAAAATTCGGGCCCATCAGATTCGGCGCCGCGGGCGCCTTGTTCCTCGGCCTTGTTATTGGTGCCTTCGTCGTACCAGAGAGCGCAGATCTCACCCTGCTGCAGAACCTGGGGCTGGGTTTGTTTGTGTATCTCATCGGTTTGGAAGCAGGGGAGGAATTCTTTAAGGACATCAAGGCTCAGTTTGGCCTTATGGCTGCATCCGTTGCGGCCGTGACGATCGGTGCGGTTGTCGCTGTGTTCGCCGGAATGCTCCTGGGACTGAGCCGCGAGTTTAGCGTCGGTGCTTTCGCAGGCTCCTTGACCTCGACACCGTCGCTGTCTCTGGCGCAGGCACAGACTGGGTCGTCGGATCCGGCCGTGGGTTACTCTCTTGGCTACCCGACGGGCATTATCGTGGCTATTATTCTCGTCCTTATCACCATCAACAAAGAGTGGAAGGCAAAGAAGGATCAGCTGGAAAAGGGAACGGATGACCTGCGAGGCGTGCTCATCCGCGTCACCAACCCTATGACTCGGGATGAGCTGGCTGAGGCTGTCGATGGCGACTACATCCTCGCCTCCATCCGTCGCCATGGCAAACTCCATTTTGGTCGCGTTGATTATCAGCTGAAGAAGGGCGATGAAGCCTACTTCATGACGAACAAAGCAACGCATGCTGACCTCGTGCACACCCTGGGGCAGCGTCTGCCACTCCAGCGCATCCGCAGCCCGCATGTCACCGTACAGCGGTACACGGTGTCCAACTCGGATATCACCGGAAAGGAAATCGGTGAGCTTGGTATCTACAAGAGCGGCAAGGCACAGATTTTGCGCATCATCCGTGGCGACGAGATTATTCTCGCCACCCCGGAAACTGCACTTGACCCCGGCGATGGTGTCGAAGTTGCGCACGAAACGATCGATCGCGACGCCATGGAAGAGTTCTTCGGTAACTCTGCGCAGGTGTCTGCGGAGCTTGACTGGGTGCCCACCGCGCTTGGTCTCTTCGCTGGTTTCGCCCTGGCAATTGTTCCGATCCCGCTGCCTGGTGGCAACGAGTTCCAGATGGGAGCCGCTGGTGGTCCGCTCATCGTCGGCTTGATTCTTGGCGCTCTGCGCCGTACAGGGAAGCTGTCGTGGAAACTGCCCGCAACCGCGAACTTCACGCTGCGCCAGTACGGTCTCATGCTCTTCCTGGCCGCCGTGGGTCTGGCTTCGGGCGAAGCGTTCGCTTCCGCAGTGTTCAGCATGACAGGTCTGAAGCTCATTCTGCTGTCCGCTATCGTGTGCCTTGCTGCCTGTGGCTCGCTGCTCGCAGCAGGATTTTTCATGGGGCGCTCGGCAACACGCTCCAATGGTGCTGTCGCAGGCCTTTTGGGTCAGCCAGCAGTTCTTCAGTACGCCATGCAGAACACGACGGACTCGCGCGTCATGTCCGGCTACTCAGCGACTTTCGCCATTGCCTTGATTTACAAGATCCTTGTGATTCCCTTCATGCTTGTATAAAGCGTCGAAAAGCCAAAAAATCCTCCCTCAGAAACTGAGGGAGGATTTTTTGTGGAGCCTTAGGCGTTGTCAGCCTCGTAGCCGGCCTTGTCCTTCACCGGACCAACCTCGGAGACCTGCACCTCGTAGATCCAGCCCTCACCGTAGGGATCGTTGTTGATGAGCGCCGGGTCATCTTCCAGGGCCTCGTTCACGGCAGTGATGGTGCCGGAAACAGGGGAGAAGATGTCAGACACTGACTTGGTGGACTCAACCTCGCCACAGGGCTCGGAGTGAGTTACCTCGTCGCCAACAGAGGGGAGGTCAACGTAGACGATCTCGCCCAGGGCATCGGTTGCGATCTCAGTGACACCGACCTTGACAGTCTTGCCCTCAGCCTCAGCTGCGGGGACATCGATCCACTCGTGCTCAGCAGAGTAGGAGTAGTTCTCGGGCAGATTAGCCATGTTCAAACCTTTCGTTTGTGAATGTGACGGGCGTGAGGCCTCGACATAGTCCTCACTTATTATGCCCGATTCTTACTTGTCGCGCTTGTAGAACGCGCCCTTCACCACAGTGTAGGGGTAGCGCTTGCCACGAATGTCAGCCTCGAGCTTGGCGCCCTCGCCTGCTGCCTCACGCTTCACGTAGCCCATCGCGATGGGGTAGCCGAGCGTGGGGGAGAGCTGGCCGGAGGTGACGTAGCCAACTTCGTTGCCTTCGGGGTCGAAGAGCTTAGCGCCCTCACGTGCGGCGCGGCGACCCTCACCGACCATGTTGGTCAGCTTATTGGGGGAAACCGGAAGGTCCAGCAGGATCTTGCCGTAGAAGTCGCCTTCCTTCTCCTTGCCCGTAATGCCGCGCATGCCGGCATCGACGGTGGTCAGGTCGTGGGTGAGCTCGTGGCCGTAGAGGGGCATGCCGGCCTCGAGGCGGAGCGAGTCGCGAGCAGCAAGCCCGCAGGGGAGCAGGCCATGATCCTTGCCGGCCTTGAGAAGTGCGTCCCACAGCTGCGGTGCCTTCTCGTTTTCGATGTAGAGCTCGAAGCCGTCCTCGCCGGTGTAGCCGGTGCGGGCAACCAGAACCTTCTCGCCAGCCACGGTGTGGTACTCGGCGGCGTAGTACTTGAGGTTCTCGAGCTTCTCGTGCTCTTCAGCCGGGATGACCTCCTTCAGCACTGCCTCGGAGTTCGGCCCCTGGCAGGCGATGTTAGAGATCTCGCGGTTCTTGTTCTCGAGGGTGACATCGAAATCGCCCTTGCGCTCGACCATGGTGTCCCATACGGTCTCGGCGTTGCCGGCGTTGGGGACGACCCAGAAGATACCGTCTTCGACGTGGTAGATGATGAGGTCGTCGATGATCCGGCCGTCTTTCTCCACCATGTGGTTGTACTTTGCGCGACCAACGGCCAGCTTGGAGTAGTCAGCGATGAAAGCGTAGTTGAGGTACTCCGTTGCCTCCGGGCCACTGACGATGATCTCGCCCATGTGGCTCAGGTCGAACAGGCCTGCTGCTTCGCGTACAGCGCGGTGCTCGTCGAGCTCGTTGCCGTACTTGAGGGGCATCTCCCAGGCACCGAACATGGTGAAGGATGCGCCGAGTTCCTCGTGCTTGGAGTGCAGGGGGCTGTGCAGAGTTTCAGTCACAAAAATCTCCTTTAATTGAGAAAAGCTGATGAGGGAAGTCGTGTTGGGGAACCCCGGGGTGAAAACCACCCCGGGGCCGGAGGAGGACCTAGTCCTCGATTGAGAAGGTCTCCGGCGAGGGGCACTCGCAGAAGAGGTGGCGATCGCCGTAGGCCTCATCGATGCGACGCACTGACGGGTAGTACTTGTCGCGGAGCAGACCGTCTACCGGGAAGACCGCTTCCTTACGAGTGAACTTGTAGTTCCATTCGTCGGCGGCAGCGGAAGCCGCGGTGAACGGGCTGTTGGTGAGAACCGAATCTTCGAGGGCAATCTTGCCGTCGATGACATCCTGGATCTCAGCGCGGATCGTGCGCATAGCTTCGATGAAGCGGTCCAGCTCCTCCTTGCTCTCGGACTCCGTCGGCTCAAACATGAGCGTGCCGGGAACCGGGAAGGCAAGAGTCGGGGCGTGAATGCCGAAGTCCATGAGACGCTTAGCCACATCGGTGGCGGAAACGCCAGAGAGCTTCTCCACCGGGCGGATATCGAAGATCGTCTCGTGTCCGACCAAGCCGTTCGGGCCGTGGTAGAGGACCGGGAAGGAATCGTCCAGTTCCTTTGCCACATAGTTGGCGTTGAGGACAGCGACCGCAGTGACGCGCTTCAGGCCTTCAGAGCCCATCATTGCCAGGTACATCCATGTAATCGGGGTGACACCAGCGGAGCCGAACAGGGTACCAACCATGGGGATGCCTTGGCCCTCGGGAACCGGCGAGTGCGGATCCGTTGCCAGCGGATCTGCCGGCAGGAACGGAATGAGGTGTTCGCGAACCGCAATTGGGCCAACACCAGGGCCGCCGCCACCGTGCGGGATAGCGAAGGTCTTGTGCAGGTTCAGGTGGCTGACATCGCCGCCGTACTGGCCGGGGCGAGACCAACCACACTGTGCGTTCATGTTGGCACCGTCGATGTAGACCTGGCCGCCGTAGTCGTGAACCTTCTTGCACACCTCGCGAACCGTCGGCTCGTAAATGCCGTGGGTGGACGGGTAGGTAATCATGATGGCGGCGACGTGGTTGCTGTACTTCTCCAGCTTGGCGTCGAGGTCATCGACGGAAATGGAGCCGTCCTCGTTGGAATCGATAACGACTACGCGCAGGCCGGCAAGGGCTGCGGATGCCGCGTTCGTGCCGTGTGCGGAGGCGGGGATGAGGCAAATGTCGCGCTCATGGTCTCCGTTGGCAACGTGGTAACGACGGATTGCAAGGAGGCCGGACAGCTCGCCCATAGCGCCGGAGTTCGGCTGCAGGGAGACCTTGTCGTAGCCGGTGATATCGACGAGCCAGTTCTCTAGCTGCTCGAGCATGGCACGCCAGCCCTTGGTTTGCTCAGCCGGTGCGTACGGGTGCAGACCTGCGAACTTCGGCCAGGTAATGGGTTCCATGGCAGCTGCGGGGTTGAGCTTCATGGTGCAGGAACCCAGCGGAATCATGGCGCGGTCGAGAGCCAGGTCGCGATCCGAGAGGCGACGCGTGTAGCGCATCATCTGCGTCTCGGAGTGGACCGAGCTGAAGATCGGGTGCGGAACCGGGTCGTCAGTACGGCGCAGCGACTCTGGGTACTCGGCGTACTCGGTTTCCACCTCGCGGGTGACACCGAATGCCTCGAGGAGGGCGGTAATGTCCTCGTCCTTGGCAGACTCACCGAAGGCCACAGATACCTTGTCATCGCCGATGTGGCGGATGAGGTAGCCGGCTTCCTCTGCTGCCTTGACGATCTGCTTCGCGCGACCGGATACGCCCACGGTAACGGTGTCGAAGAAGTCGTCGTGAAGGACGCTCAGATCGCCACCAGCCTTGCGGATGTTAGCTGCGAACGTGGAGGCGTAGGTGTGGATCCGGTCAGCGATGCGACGCAGTCCAGCAGGTCCGTGCCACACGGCGTACATCGAGGCCATCGTTGCGAGCAGTGCCTGTGCAGTACAGATGTTACTGGTGGCGCGCTCGCGGCGGATGTGCTGCTCGCGGGTCTGGAGGGTGAGGCGGTAGGCCGGGTTGCCGTCAGCATCCTTGGATACGCCGACGATGCGGCCAGGCATCTTGCGGACAAGCTTGTTCGTGACGGCCATGTAGGCGGCGTGCGGGCCACCGAAGAAGAGCGGAACGCCGAAGCGCTGCGTGGAACCAACGGCGATGTCCGCGCCGAGGGAACCGGGGGACTCGAGGTGGATGAGTGCCAGTGGGTCGGCAACGACTGTTGCGTAACCACCGACGGAGTGAACCTGCTCGATGATGGGGCGGAGATCGACGATATCGCCCTCCGTGCCCGGGTAGGCGAGGATGACACCGGCGAGTCCGTCCTCGGCGATACCCGAGGTGACATCGGCGATTTCAACGTCGAAGTCGAGGACGCGGGCGCGCTCCATGGCGACGGTGAGATCCTGGCGGTGCAGGCGCTCGTCGAAGACAACCTTGTTGGCCTTGCGGGCGCTGCGCACCATGAGGGCTGCGGCCTCGGCGACGGCGGTTGCCTCGTCGAGTAGCGATGCGTTGGCAAGGTCAAGGCCACTGAGATCCTTGAACAGGGTCTGGAAGTTGAGCAGTGCTTCCAGGCGACCCTGGGAGATCTCAGCCTGGTAGGGGGTGTATGCCGTGTACCAGGCTGGGTTCTCGACCACGTTGCGGCGGATGACCGGCGGCGTGATCGTGTCGTTGAAGCCCTGTCCGTAGAAGGACTTGAGCACGGTGTTCTGGCGTGCGTAGGTGCGCAGCAGCTCCTGTGCCTCGTGCTCGCTCAGTGGTTCGATGAGCTTCGTGACTGCTTCGTCTTCGATGATGTCACCGGGGATAGCAGCCTGCATGAGCTCCTCTAGGCTGTCGTAGCCCAGATCCTTGAGCATTTCCTTCTGGTCATCAGCGTCAGGCCCAATGTGCCGATTATGAAACGGCAGGGGGGTGATGGGGTTCGTCATTAGTGGGTTTTCCTCCTAATGGTTAAAGGTCCCGATTTGTTATTACCTAATTGATTGTACGTGGTAAAAGGTGTCGGGGATGGACAAAAAATGGGAAGTGTGAGTGCAGTCACGTTGGGTATATTCACTGGTAGTTATAGTGCTACATCGAACTGGTTGTGACCTTTAATAACCACATATCAAGCGCATAAAAAGGTGGAATGTTACCCCTAACATGGGGTAGTTTGTGGGGGTGTTAGGGGATAAAAAATCCCCTTCCGGTCATTCCGGAAGGGGATCTCGTGTTGCCGTGGAATTACAATTCCAGGTCGGCCTCGAAGTCGATGTTTTCGAGGCGGTCACGAACAGTTGTCATGAATCGGCCTGCATCGGCACCATCAACGACCTGGTGATCGTAGGTCATCGGCAGGTACACCATCTGGCGTACCGCGATGGCGTCGACACCGTTTTCCGTCACAACGACGGGGCGCTTGGTGATGGCACCCGTGCCGACCATGGCGGCTTGCGGAGGAACGACGATCGGGGTGTCAGACAGAGCACCTTCGGAGCCAATGTTCGTGATGGTGAACGTAGCACCAGCGAGATCATTGGGCTTCAGCTTGCTGCTGCGGGCGCGATCAGCAATATCGACGATTTCCTTGGCCAGCTCTGGCAGGCTCTTGTCCTGAGCGTCGTGGATGACCGGGGTGAGAAGACCCTGCTTGGTGTCCACGGCGATGGCCAGGTTCACCGACTCGTGGTACGTCATCTCCTTGGTCTCTGCGTTGTAGGACGCATTGACGTTCGGGTGAGCAACGAGCGCCTCGACGATAGCCTTGGCAAAGAACGGCAGGTAGGTGAGCTTCACGCCGTGCTTCTCCTGGAACGCCTGCTTGTTGGCGGAGCGGAGTTCGGCGATCCGGGTCATATCCACCTCGTGCAGCTGGGTGAGCTGTGCGGCGGTCTGCAGAGCCTCGAGCGTCTTTGCTGCGGTGATAGCGCGGATGCGGTTGACTTTCTTCGTCGTACCGCGCAGTGCTGCCTTGTCCGGGTCTACGGACTTGGTGGACGTGCGCTGCTCTGCAGTGGCAGGTGCAGCCGCAGAGTCCGTGGAGCCTTCGCCGTTGACGATGGCGAGGATATCCTGTTTGCGGACGCGTCCGCCAACACCGGTTCCTTCAACAGTATTGAGGTCGATGTTGTGCTTTTTAGCGAGCTTGCGAACCAGCGGCGTCACGTACGGAACGTGATCGTCCTCGGAGGAAGATGCCGCTGCGGGCTTCGACTCTTCCTTCTTCTCTGCAGGCTTAGACTCGGCCGGCTCTTCCTTCTTTTCTTCCTGGGCGGGCTCTTCCTTTTTTTCTTCCTGGGCGGGCTCCTCTTCCTTCTCGGCGGGCGCTGCGTCGGC